>NZ_JADDTS010000031.1:0-57557 GCF_015159675.1 Enterobacter cloacae complex sp. S2 | reverse complement strand
GTGGGGAACCCTCAGCCCACGGGGAGAGGGAGAAAACATTAAAAAAGGCAACTTTCGTTGCCTTTTTGCTTTTACCTTGGTCCCGCACTCACCAGCGCAGCACCCGCCGGGGTGTCGGTATACTTCTCAAAGTTTTCGATAAACAGTTTCGCCAGCGATTCTGCCTTCTCACGCCACTGTTCCGGTGAACCGTAGGTGTTGCGCGGGTCAAGGATACGCGTATCCACGCCCGGCAGCTCGGTTGGGATCGCCAGATTGAACATCGGCAGCGTAAAGGTCTCGGCGTTATCCAATGAACCATCCAGAATCGCGTCGATGATGGCGCGGGTATCTTTGATGGAGATACGTTTGCCCGTCCCGTTCCAGCCGGTGTTCACCAGGTACGCCTGTGCGCCGGATGCCTGCATGCGTTTCACCAGCACTTCCGCGTACTGCGTCGGGTGCAGCGACAGGAACGCCGCGCCGAAGCAGGCGGAGAAGGTTGGGGTTGGCTCGGTCACGCCGCGCTCGGTACCCGCCAGCTTAGCGGTAAAGCCAGAGAGGAAGTGGTACTGCGTCTGGCTGGCGGTCAGGCGGGAAACTGGCGGCAACACGCCGAACGCGTCTGCGGTCAGGAAAATCACCTTCGTGGCGTGGCCCGCCTTCGACACCGGCTTCACGATGTTGTCGATGTGGTAAATCGGGTAAGAGACGCGGGTGTTTTCGGTTTTGGACGCATCGTCGAAGTCGA
Organism: Enterobacter cloacae complex sp. S2; assembly: GCF_015159675.1. Lineage (NCBI taxonomy): Bacteria > Pseudomonadati > Pseudomonadota > Gammaproteobacteria > Enterobacterales > Enterobacteriaceae > Enterobacter > Enterobacter cloacae complex sp. S2. The sequence continues at coordinate 56,827 of NZ_JADDTS010000031.1, read as the reverse complement.
CAGAGCCATCGGCACGCACGGTGACGTTTTCCAGCAGCGCATCGCGGCGAATCGCGTGGTAGATATCCGGCTCTGCCTCTTCAGACAGGCGAATGGTTTTCGCGTAGCAGCCGCCTTCAAAGTTAAACACACCGTCGTCGTCCCAGCCGTGCTCGTCGTCGCCAATCAGACGACGTTTTGGATCGGTGGACAGCGTTGTTTTACCGGTGCCGGAAAGGCCGAAGAACACCGCCACGTCACCTTTTTCACCGACGTTCGCCGAGCAGTGCATGGAGGCGATACCGCGCAGCGGCAGCAGGTAGTTCATGACCGAGAACATCCCTTTCTTCATTTCGCCGCCGTACCAGGTACCGCCGATCAGCTGGATACGCTCGGTCAGGTTGAAGGCGATGAAGTTTTCGGAGTTCAGACCCTGCTCTTTCCACTGCGGGTTGGTGCATTTCGCGCCGTTCATCACGATAAAGTCAGGGGTGAAGTTTTGCAGTTCTTCATCGGTCGGACGAATGAACATGTTCTTCACGAAATGCGCCTGCCAGGCCACTTCAGTGATAAACCGAACGGAGAGACGGGTGTCGGCGTTAGCGCCGCAGAAAGCATCGACGATGAACAGACGCTTGCCGGAAAGCTGATGGGTGACGAGCCCTTTCAGATGCTGCCAGGTTTCAGGAGAGAGCGGTTTGTTATCGTTCTTCCCTTTGCCTTTATCGGCCCACCACAGCGTATCGCGGGTGGTATCATCTCGGACGATGTATTTATCTTTCGGCGAACGGCCGGTAAAAATACCGGTATCGACGGCGATAGCACCAAGATTCGTCAACACACCTCGCTCGTATCCTTCCAGTGCCGGATTGAGCTCTTCCTGATACAGCGTATCGTAATCGGGGTTGTAGACCACTTCCTGGACGTCGTGAATACCATAAGCCTTGAGATCTTGCGGGGTTAAACCATTAACACGCATATCACTGCTCCTTAGCCAATATGTACTGCCTGAAATTGTAGGGTTTTTCTGGGGATGTTAACCGCGACGGGGCTCATAGATTTACGTATCTGGTCAAAACCCTTACTAACGGAAAACGCTGCGACTCCAGTCACAGGGCGGGCAGATTATCGCAGGAATCGCTTTTTGGTTGGGGAAAATGTTCTTAAAAGGTTAATCTCTGGTGAATTTATCCAGAAGAATGTGAATGTAATCGCATACATGAAAGAAAATTACGTAAGAGTTACATTGGGAAAACGATTCAGGTCTCTTGGGTCAGCTATTTTCAGAGTTTGAGGTGGGGGCCAGAGTTTTGCCTTGATGAGACAATAGATTTTTCATGAACAAGGGATGAGAAATGGAAAACCGTGAGACGTTATCTCCTTCAACGCGCGTAGCCGTCGTGCTGGCGGGGGCTCTACAGGGCGTAATTTGCTATGTAATCACGTGGTATATCGAGTACGCAAAATTGCCATCGGATACGCTGTGGCTGATGTGTGTAGTACCTGCCACCGTGGTAATGACAACCACGTTGTCTCTTGCCATGACGTCATTCAGAAAGCCATTTTTGTGGCTGTCACTCGGGATGATCGGCGCGGCAGTCGCGGGTATGGGCGGCTGGTTTAAGTGGAGCGTTGCAGGACTCGAAAGCTGGAATCTCAGAGATGAGATGCTCGTTTTCGGCTTTCATCTGCTGCTGATGACGCTGTTCGTGCTGCCATGGCTTCAGCGGCGTCTGGATCCCGTCCCGACTACCTCGTTCTACAGCGACTTTTATCAACGAAACTGGCATAACGCGCTGACACTTCTCATTATTTTTGTTTCGAATGGTCTCTTCTGGCTGGTGCTTTTCCTCTGGGCCGAGCTTTTCGAACTTATCGGCATCGGCTTTTTTGATCGGCTTTTCTTTCATTCTGACGGGTTTATTTCAGTGGCGATTGGCGTGGTTTCAGCCAGTGCGGCCGTGCTCACGCGCATGCAGGTAAGGTTAATCCTTGCCCTGCAAAATCTGCTGACCCTCATCGCCACCGGTCTGCTTCCCCTGATGGCGGCGCTGGCGCTGCTCTTTATTGGCGCGTTGCCTTTTGTCGGCTTTGAATCCATTTCAGCCAGAATATCCGCCGCGGGCTTGCTGACCACCTTAGCGCTGCTGCTGTTATTCCTGGTGACGATAGTGTGGCATCCACAGCGTCAAACGCTGCCTTACTATGCCCCGTTGCGAGGGATGATTCGCCTTGCTGTGGCTATCGTACCCGCGTATCCGGTTCTGGCGGGGTGGGCGCTGTGGCTACGCATTTCGCAATACGGCTGGTCACCCGAGCGTCTGTACGGGGTATTGATAACCATCGTGGCGCTGGTCTGGGCGGTCGGTTTTTGCGCCAGCGTTCTGATTCTGCGCCGTGAACCGCAGAAGATCCATGCGTACGTCATACCGGCGACCGGGCTGCTTTCCCTCATCTTCCTGGCGTTGATCCATACCCCCGTGCTGGATCCGTGGCGAATAAGCGTTGCAAGCCATATGGCCCGCTATCAGGACGGCAGAATAACGGCGGATCAAGTCAGCCTGTATATGCTCAGTAACGCTGGACGAAAGGGGCGGGAGGCAATGCTCACGCTGCAAAACGATCCGCAGTTTATCTCTAACCTAAAACGGCAGCGTGAAATAAATGGTCTTCTCTCCAGGAACGCTGGCGGAGCAGGTAAGATGACCGCCGCGATGCTGGAAAAACAGGTCCAGCTCGCACCGGGAATGGCTCATCCTGATAAGGCATTGTGGCAAGCCATGCTCAGCAATCAGTATCGCTTTGAGAGCTGCGATAGCGCCCAGAGTAACTGTTTACTCATGCCGCTGGATCTTAACGGCGACGGCAAGCCTGAAGCCGTGCTATTTCAATTTACCGATCGCACGATCGTGGCTTACACACAAACCAACACGGGCTGGAGGATCGCCGGGGACGCGTGGAAAATGCCGGAGGCATTGACCAGAGAAGAACTTGACCGCGCATTAAGGCAGAGGAAAGTGAAATCTGTCGTGAAGCCCTGGGCGGATATTGAGATTTTTGGGGAGCGTGTCGATATGAGCTACGACAGTTACAATAATGCGCGGCGGCGTTAGTGCTCTTTCTTGCCGGGTGGCGCTACGCTTACCCGGCCTACAATTAGCAATCATATCAAAAAATTGCACAATTCATTGTAGGCCCGTGCGAGCATAGCGCCGCCGGGCAACAGGCTCAGAGCTTAGTGAACCTGCGGATCCGCCGGAGAGGCGTTATTGCGGATCTCCGCGATATCCATCGAATTGAACACGTAGTGCGTACCACAGTAGTCACAGTGCATATCGATTTCACCGTCTTCCGCCATGATGCTGTCGATCTCTTCATCCGGCAGCGTTTTCAGGGCGCCAGCACAACGCTCGCGGGAGCAGGTGCACTTAAATTCCACCGCCTGCGGATCGTAAACCGTCACTTCTTCTTCGTGGTAGAGACGCCACAGCACGTCGGTCGCCGACAGGGTGAACAGCTCTTCCGCTTTGATGGTTTCCGTCAGCGTTGCCAGATGTTCGAAATCATTGGTCTGCGCATCCTGCGCAGGCAGAACCTGAAGCAGCATACCGCCGGCAGCAGGCTGACCATCCACTTCACCGGTGCGGATGAACAGACGGGTTGGCAGCTGTTCGGAACGCATGAAGTAATCTTCCAGGCAGGCGGCAAGCGTATCGCCTTCCAGACCGACAACGCCCTGATAGCGCTCACCTTCTTCAGGCGAGATCGTGATAACCAGGTAGCCATTTCCGACCAGCGTTTTCAGATCCGCATTTTCAGGGATATCGCCCTGAACGCGCGCCACGCCGCGCATCTGCTGCTGGTTATTGCCGTTGATCACCGCCAGCGACATTGGGCCATCGCCCTGCAACTGGACGGTAATATCGCCAGCGAACTTCAGCGTGGCGGTCAGCAGGCTGGTGGCAACCAGCAGTTCGCCCAACAGGGTTTTTACCGGCAGCGGGTAGTTGTGGTTTTCCAGAATCTGTTTCCAGGTTTCGGATACGGTGACCAGCTCGCCGCGCACGGCGAATTGTTCAAACAGATAGCGGTGTAATTGGTCGTGTTGGGCCATTTTCATCTCTCATGCAGGTGAGGGTTACTCGCTCTCACCGTGTTTAAATTTCATCAGATCGCGGCGCTCTTTTTTATCCGGACGCCGGTCCGGGTGAGGCATCGTCAGCGCGTTCATTTTGCGCGCCAGCGCGGTTTTCTCGCGCTTCTCTATGCTTTCGGCCGTCTCTTCATACAGCAAAACGGCTTCGGTTGCGGGCCGCCGCTGTTCGGTAATGGCTTTCACCACCACCGTTTTCTCATCGTTGCCCTGGCGAAGCGTTAACGTGGCATTCAGTTCAACCAGCTTGCTCGGTTTGCTGCGCTGACCGTTGTAATGCACCTTTCCGCCGTCAACCATTTCACGGGCAAGGGCGCGCGTTTTGTAAAAACGGGCGGCCCACAGCCATTTATCCAGTCTTACCCCATCAGAGGGTTTTTCTTTCATGGCGTCTCCTTCACGGTGAGTGAGGGGATCATCCGGCGATAGTCGTTCAGCCCCGGATGTCGCAGATAGCTTTTTTCAGCCAGGCCGGAATCAGGATTGGTCACGCCCAGGCAATAGCGAATGCCAAAAGCGGCCGCAGAATCCAGAATCGGCTCGCTGTCGTCAATGAACAGCGTGCGTTCCGGCTGTAAACCGGTCTCTTCCACCACGGCATGCCACAACCGCTGATCCTCTTTCGGATAACCAAATGTGTGGGTGGAAAGCAATAAATCAAGGTGCGAAGCAAGACCGGTATGTTCCAGCTTCACGGCCAGGTTATGGGGATGCGCATTTGTCAGCAAAATACGGCGCTTACCGCAGGCTTTCAGCGCGTCCAGGAACGGGACCGTATCTTCGCGCAGTACGGCGCGTGCGCCCTGGGCGGTGGTCATGGCGCAAATATCCAGACCGAGTCGCTCGCTCCAGTAGTCAAGACAGTACCAGTTTAGCGTATGCTGCACCGCGCTATATTGCGAACGAATGAATTCCTGCGCTTCCGCCGGGGAGATCCCCTGCTGTTCACCGTAAGTTTCCGGAACCAGCTTTTGCCAGAAATAGTTATCAAAGGCGAGATCAAGCAGCGTGCCGTCCATATCAAGCAGGACGGTATCGACCGCCTGCCAGTCGATATTAAGATGCATAAGGGGGAACTCCAGCCAGAAGAAACGTGCGCGACAGGGTAGCACAACTTGTCGCGCAGAGACGTTATCCGATCAGGCTCTCAGAAGAGGAGATCAGTTTCGGGTTAAGGCAATTTTCGTAGTAGGCCTGGATTTCTGCCAGTCGCGTGCGGGAGCGCTGATAGCGGCGTACGGCCTGATAACCGTTCCAGACAATACACGCCAGCATCGCAATCAGCAGCAGGGATGTCCCTACATAGCGCCACAGGCCAGCGCTATCCGGCATACGGTGCAGGCCAATATGACGCGTGCCGTTGGCGTCGGTAAAGAGGGTGGTGACGATCCCTTCCGCGCTGAATGGCGTCTGCATCAGCATCTGCGCCAGACGCTGGAATTCGCTCCACTGCTCCTGGGCTGGATAGTCATACAGCGAAACCTGCGGATAGGGTTGATCCACCAGGTCGCTGCCTTCATCGCTGGCAATCACAAAACCGCCAGGCGCCGGGCTGTTAAGCGCCTGGGCGGCACGGGTGGTTTCACGCATCACGAAGGGGGCGGTAGAGGTCGCCACCAGGTTATCCAGCGACTCGGCGCTGACCGGACGCAGAAGCACATTCACACCATCGAGGCGTCCCGCTTCGGCGCGTTTCACCAGCGCGTCCCAGTCTTTGCTGTTGCCGAGGTTGACCAGCGCGTTCTTCAGCCGGATACAGTCATCCTGAGCTGAGCAGAGATCTTCTGTTTTCAGGACGATTTCGCCAAAGTCATCCAGCAGCACCATGCCGGACTTCTGAATGGCCGAACGCAGGGCAGGGCTGACGCGAGAATCATCATCCGGTTTTGGATGGAGCTGGCGATTAATCGTCTGGGTGAGCGCGGTGGCCTTATTGACCACATCCGATTCCGGAAGCGGCAGCGGAGAGGCGTCATTCCAGATGATCTGAGAGCAGTCGAACGGCGCGAACGGCGAGTTCTGGCGCGTGTTCCAGGCGCCCGGTGAGTGGATATTACACATCCCGGTGCCTTTCAGCCGCAACGTATCCCCCACGCGTACACCCGCTTCTTCGAGCTGCTGTACGCTGGTGGCTTCCACGGTTTGCGCCCCTTTGATCCATGACAGGGTAAATTTAATCGGCATATCCAGCGGCACGAAAAGCAGCAGCATGAGGAAGATTAACGCGGCGCCACCGGCAATCACCGCGCTGCGAAGCCAGTGCTGAAGCGGGAAGTTTTTCACTTCGTCGTGCAGGGATAAGTAACGTCCCTGGCGTACAACGTGGCGGTCGAGATAGATATCAATATCCGTTTTGTGGCCCAGGTCCTGCGCAATCCACGGCTGCCAGTGGCGCGGATAGATAAGATCGATGATCCCGAGCGAGATATTGTTGATATGTTCCTGATCGTTTTCGCCGAACAGTCCCCAGCGTTTTGGGGTTCCGCGCAGGCAGTGAATTTCGCGTAATGACGTTTTTGCCGGCGGGGCAAATATGCCCCACAGCCCGGCGGCCAGAAGCAGTACTGCGCCGCCCGCGAGCCACGGAACAAACACGTCCGGCGTCAGCAGGCAGATAAAAAAGAGCAGGAACGAGACGACAATCAGCACCGCTTCGCGAATGCCATCCGGGCGGCTCAGGACGTACTCTTCATGCGTTTCCTGGCGGATGTTGAGCAGTTCAATCTGCTCTGTCTCTTCACCACGAATAGAGGCCTGCGTTCCGCTCGCGCGTTCCAGCGCAAAGCGTGGCGCTTCCTGAACATATTCGCTCAGAGTATGACCATTAAGGGAGATAACCAGCGGCAGCGTATCGGTATGGATGAGCTCGACGCTGTTTTCGTCGTTGATATACTGCTCCCAGAAGGGAGGCAGGTGCACTTCAACAGAGTCGAGATAGTAACGCCATTTGTTGGGATCGTCGGTTGTGATGCCGTAGCGGGTAATGGAGCGCGTTACGCACAGAACGGTGTCGCTTTGGGCGTTCAGGTTGAGCGATACGGGGGCGGCGCTGGCGCCGGTAGGGCCAGGCGAAAGCCGGGATCGGTTCAGCGTGTCGAGATACTGCTCAACGGTGCTGCGTTCCTCTGGCGAAAGCTTGCGCGTGTTTGCCCCGGCAAACGCGTTCAAAAAGGGCAGCCGATAACGGCGATGTACGCGGCGCCTGAATACCCACACCGCAATCGACGCGCAGGCCAGCACAGCAGCGAGAAAAATCAAAATGGTGCTCATGCTTTCCCCATCTTACTTATCTTCTTACAGGTGTTGTCAGTCGCACCTTTTGTACAATGAATGAGATTCTGTGGTCGGCTATCGGCAAGTATGGAGTCTAACTTGAGCATGTTGACGCGCATCCCAGTGACCGGTAATGATAACAAAGCCTGTTCCGGCGCGATATCAGCAAATTCCTGGAAACTTTTCAACCTCTTGACATTTGTTTTGAAATGAGAATTGCCTACAGTTACGTTGCATAAATGTAAATAAAGAGCAATTGACATTGCCGAAACCGTGCGGCGTATCGCACAATAAAGCCAGTTCACCCAGCAAAGACCCGTCAAGATGACCAAACCCTTACAAAAGCCCACCATTCTGAATGTTGAAACCGTCGCAAAATCGCGTCTGTTTAATGTTGAAAGCGTGGATCTGGAGTTCAGCAACGGTGTGCGTCGTGTTTATGAGCGTATGCGCCCCTCCTCGCGTGAAGCGGTGATGATAGTGCCTATCGTCGACGAGCACCTGATCCTCATTCGTGAATACGCCGTGGGCACAGAATCCTACGAGCTGGGCTTCTCCAAAGGACTGATCGATCCGGGCGAAACGGTGTTTGAAGCGGCAAACCGGGAGCTGAAAGAAGAGGTCGGCTTTGGCGCGAAAGAGCTGACGTTCCTGAAAAAGCTGAGCATGGCGCCGTCCTATTTCTCCAGCAAAATGAACATTGTTGTCGCGGAAGATCTCTATCCTGAATCGCTGGAAGGAGACGAGCCGGAACCGCTGCCGCAGGTTCGCTGGCCGCTGGCTCATCTGATGGATTTGCTGGAAGATCCTGACTTTAACGAGGCACGCAACGTGAGCGCACTGTTCCTGGTGCGGGAGTGGCTGAAGGGGCAGGGGCGTTTGTAGCGCCACCATTAAAAACGGCAACCGAAGGTTGCCGTTTTGCATTACGCTGTAGGCCGGGTCAGGCGTCGTCACCGCCCGGCTTTTTTGTTGGCGTCAGAACAGTTCGTGCGTTTCGCCGTTATCAATGATTTCGGTACCCACCTCATGCACCGCCTGCGTGGTTGGCTGCGTACCCTCGATGAAATACTCGGCACGGCTGTTGCCGCCATTCGCGAGCTGTCCGGTGCTGCGGTCAATATTGATCGTGACAATGCCCGGCGGAGGCGTTAGCGGCTGCTCCGGCACGCCCTCGAGAGCGGCCTTCATGTAAGCATCCCAGGCCGGTTGCGCACTCTTAGCCCCACCCTCGTAACCGGAAATCTGATCTTTAATTGCGCCAGAAGCGGTTGTGCGTCCCAGAGTGCGGCGGTGATCGTCAAAACCAATCCAGACCGAGGTGACAACGCCCGGGCCATAACCTGAGAACCAGGCATCTTTTGAGCTGTTGGTTGTGCCTGTTTTGCCGCCGATGTCGCGGCGCTGCAAATCGCGGCCCGCTCGCCAGCCGGTGCCTTGCCAGCCCGGTTCGCCAAAGATGTTGGTGTTCAGCGCGCTCTTAATCAGGAACGACAGCGGCGTGCTGATCACGTGCGGAGCATACTCCTGCGCACCACTCTGGGCGACCAGCGCCTGATTGGCCTGTTCCAGCTGAGGCTGCGGCACCGCCAGATTCTGACGTTCCTGAGAGATGGCAACATCTTCCATATCCTTGTTTTCAAGGACATTGGATTTTGGCGTGTCGCCGTAAATCACCGGAATATCGCATTCAGGGCAGGCAATTTTCGGCTTCGCTTCAAACAGTACGCCGCCCTGATCGTTCTCGATTTTGCTGATGAAATACGGATCGACCAGGAAGCCGCCGTTTGCCATTACCGAGTAGCCACGCGCGACCTGGAGCGGCGTGAAGGACGCGGAGCCGAGCGCCAAAGATTCGGTATGAACGATGTTTTGCGCCGGGAAGCCGAAGCGTTGCAGATACTCTGCCGCATAATCAACGCCCATCGCACGCATCGCGCGAACCATGACCACGTTCTTCGACTGGCCAAGGCCCTGACGCAGACGGATAGGGCCAGCGTATTGCGCCGGAGAGTTCTTCGGCTGCCAGTCAGAGCCCGCACCGGCATCCCATCGGGAAATTGGCACGTCGTTGAGAATGCTGGCGAGCGTTAGCCCCTTGTCCATCGCCGCGGTATACAGGAACGGTTTGATGTTCGAACCGACCTGACGCAGCGCCTGGGTTGCGCGGTTAAATTTGCTCTGGTTGAAATCGAACCCGCCAACCAGCGCCATCACGGCACCGTTCTGCGGATTGATGGAGACCAGGGCAGAGTTGACGTCCGGCACCTGTGCCAGCCACCAGGCATCGCCTACCTGACGCACCCAGATTTGTTGTCCGGTTTGTACCACATCCGTCACTTTACGTGGAGTAGGCCCCTGAAGGGTGTCAGAACGGTACGGACGCGCCCAGCGGATACCCTCCATACGCAGCGAAACGGATGTACCATCGGCCATCATCGCCACCGCTTCCTGCGGATCGGCCTGGGTGACCACCGCCGGACGCAGCGGGCCATAGGTCGGCAGCGCTTTCAGGGAATCAGTAATTTTTTTGCTGTCCCATGCGCCTTCGCCCACTCTCCACAGCACGTTGGACGGGCCGCGATAGCCGTGACGCATATCGTAATCCATCACGTTATTACGCACCGCCTGCTGGGCAGCCTGCTGCACCTTGCGGGTCACGGTGGTGTAAACGCGATAGCCGTCTTCATATGCTTTGTCGCCGTAGCGGCGCACCATCTCCTGGCGAACCATTTCCGTCAGATACGGCGATGAGAAAGCAATTTCCGGTGCATGGTAATTGGCATCAATCACATCGCTGCGTGCCCGATCGTACTCATCCTGGCTGATGTAGCCTTCGCTCAACATACGCGATAGCACAACGTTACGGCGCGCGGTGGCGCGGTCCAGCGAGTAGAGCGGGTTAAACGTTGATGGCGCTTTTGGCAGGCCGGCAATGGTCGCCATTTCGCTCAGCGTGAGCTGATCGATCGACTTACCGAAATAGACCTGAGCCGCAGCCCCTACACCATAGGCGCGGTAGCCCAGATAGATCTTGTTGAGGTAAAGCTCAAGGATCTCGTCTTTGCTCAGCAGTTGCTCAATGCGGATCGCGAGGAACACTTCTTTGATCTTACGTATCAGCGTCTTTTCCGGGCTGAGGAAGAAGTTACGCGCCAGCTGCTGGGTAATGGTACTTGCCCCCTGAGAGGCATGACCGGAGAACAGCGCCACGCTTGCCGCACGGAAAATACCGACCGGATCGACACCGTGGTGCTCGTAAAAACGGCTGTCCTCGGTGGCGATAAAAGCCTTCACCATCACGGGTGGAATTTGATTTAAGGTCAGTGGGATACGACGTTTCTCGCCGTATTGCGCCATCAGTTCACCATCGGCGCTATAGACCTGCATAGGGATCTGAAGCCGCACATCACGAAGTGTGGCGACATCAGGGAGTTGCGGCTCGACATATTTGTACAAACCAATAATCGAGCCTGCTCCCAGCAGAATGCAACAGACTGCAAGGATCAATAAATACTTTACGAACTTCACCGGAGATTTCCCATTTGGTTTAGCCTGGGCAGTTTCTAAACAATCGCGCGGTAGTATAAAGGCAAGCCTGATTCATTGATATAGCCGTCACTCCGACGGGCGATAAGGAGATCGTGAAGTATGGCTTTTAAAACGTGGCAAACAGGCGTTCATATTCAACAGGATAAGGTGATTGCCGTGGCGCTGACCAGAGAGCGGGCCGGCTGGCGTTTACGGCGCTGGTGGGCGGTGCCGCTGTCGGACGGGGTTATCGGTGAAGGCAAAATACTTAAGCCAGAACAACTGGTTAACGCATTACGTGGCTGGCGGAAAACATTGCCGCACTCGCATCGGGTATTTCTCTCATTTCCGGCAACGCGCGTTCTGCAACGCGCGTTGCCCCGTCCATCCGTTACCTTGCGTGACAGCGAACAGCTCACCTGGGTAGGCGCCGCATTAGCGCGTGAGCTGGAGATGCCTCCCGATACGCTCTGCTTTGACTACGCGCAGGATACGTTCAGCAACACTTTTCAGGTTACCGCCGCGCAAAACAGAGAGGTCGATACCCTGTTGTCGCTGGCGAAAGCGCTGCGTTTGCGCCTGGCCGCAATCGTCCCGGATGCCGGCGCGCTGGCTAATCTTCTCTCTGCTGTTGCCCCCGTCCGGTGCGTAGCCTGGAGGGATAAACACCAGTGGCTGTGGGCGATGCGTCACCAGTGGGGGCGGCGCTACACCACAGAAGCGGCGACGGTGAATGAGCTGGCGGCGTTGCTTGCACTTTCTCCTTCTGATATCGCCGTGTTTGATGCTGCACGGGATCCCTGGGAAGCGGTGACGCTGTGTCAGCCGCCGTTGCCAGAATGTGGTGCTGATTACACCGTCGCCCTGGCGCTGGCCATGAGCGAGGCGCCGTAATGAGCATGCCCAATCTTTTACCCTGGCGTCGGCAGCAACGTAATCAGCGCCTGCGTTTTTGGGGGCTGCTGTTTACCGCCTCATTGTTGGTGATGCTGGCGGGAGGCGTCAGCCTTCGGGCGACGCAGACTCTCGCGTCACAGGCGTTGCAGAGCGATCTGGCGGGAACGCGTGCGGTGCAGAAGGTATTGAAAGCCCGTCAGCCGCAGTCTGCGGGGCTGGAACCCCTTTCGCAGCCGCCTGAGACGGTGGCATGGCAACCCGCGCTTGAATCCCTTGCCAGTGCAATGCCCCGGCAGGCGTGGCTGACGGCGCTGCGTTATCAGCCACCCTCGCTGATCCTGACGGGCTATACCACCTCACTCCCGACGCTCTCCGCCATGACCGATGCGCTGAAAAGGGTGACGGGGTTTAACCCCGGACCGGCAGGCGAATTGCAACAGGATAGCCAGGGGCGATGGATGTTCTCTTTTCAACTGCATAGCCGGAGGTAGACAGTGGGCATCTGGTATCAACGCTGGACAGATGCACGTCCTTCCCGGCGCGTCCTTTGCTGGTTGATCGCGTCGGGGATCGTTGCGTTTGCGATTTGGGGAGCGCTGCTCAGACCCGCTGCTCTGTGCTACGCCGATATTCAGGCGCAGGCCAGCAGTGCGAAGCGAATCAACGCCTCGCTGTGGCCAAAGGCCGGGCGGCGACCTGTGGTTACGCAAGTGAAGCCGGTGCAGCCCTTTTCTCCGCTGGCATTTCAGCGTGAGGACGCAAGGCTGGTGTACTGGAAACCGCAGCAGAGTGGGGGAGAGCTGGCGCTGGATGCCTTGTGGGGCGCAGTTCCGGCGCTCTTTTCCCGGCTGGCGCTTGAGAACGTGCGGGTGAGCGCGTTTTCCATCACCCCACAGGGAAAACAGCTACGCCTTAGCCTGCAACTGGAGATCGGTCATGCGCAGTAAAACCCGTTTGCTGATCCTGCTTTCTCCGCTTTTCCTGACCGGGATGCGGGATCCCTTCTCCGTGCCGGAAGAGCGTTGCGCAGCAGGGCAACTCAGCCAGTGGCGGTATCAGGGAGTCGTCAGCGGCAGCAGGGATATCGGCCTTATGCAGGACGGGCAGAACCGCTGGCACCGGGTAAAAACGCAGATGCGGTTACCGCCAGGCTGGCGGGTGAGTGCGATAGATACACAACAACTGACCGTTGATGTCGGCGAGATGTGCGAGCCGAAGCGATGGACATGGCAGCGAGAAGGAACGAAAAAAAGTGAAGATATGGATAGGGCTGTTACTGGCGGCACTCAGCCAGCCCCTGTGGGCCGCGACGCCAAAACCGGTCACCCTGCTGGTGGATGATGTCCCGGTGGTGCAGGTATTACAGGCAATGGTAGCGCAGGAGGATCGCAATCTGGTGGTGTCGCCGGATGTCAGCGGTTCGCTTTCGCTGAATCTAACGCGGGTGCCCTGGAGGCAGGCGCTTCAGACGGTAGTGAACAGTGCCGGGCTGGTATTGCGGGAAGAGGGCGGCATTTTTTATGTGCATACGGCGGCCTGGCAGCGGGAGCAACAGACGCGTAAAGCGCAGGAGCGGGCCCAGCGTCTGCTCGACGCTCCGCTGCTCTCTTACAGCATTCCGTTTGCTTATGCGGATGCGGCCGAAATGCAAAAAGCGGCGGAAAAGCTCTTAAGCCCGAAAGGCAGTCTCTCCGTCGACAAGCGCACCAACCGTCTCCTGGTCAGGGATAACAAGTCGGTGGTGGATATGCTCCAGCGCTGGGCAGCGCAGATGGATCTGCCCGTCGAGCAGGTAGAACTGGCGGCGCAGATTGTGACCATTAGTGAAAAAAGCCTGCGTGAACTGGGGGTGAAATGGAACCTCGCTGACGCAACGGAGGCCGGTAAGGTAGGTCAGGTCACGACGTTGGGCGCTGACCTGTCGGTGGCCAGTGCAACCACCCACGTTGGGTTTAATATCGGGCGCATCAACGGCAGGATGCTGGATCTTGAGTTGTCGGCGCTTGAGCAAAAGCAGCAGGTGGATATCATCGCCAGCCCGCGGCTACTGGCGTCACACATGCAGCCGGCCAGCATCAAGCAGGGCAGCGAAATCCCGTATCAGGTTTCCAGCGGCGAAAGCGGGGCGACCTCCGTTGAGTTTAAAGAGGCGGTATTAGGCATGGAGGTCACGCCGGTGGTGCTCCCGGGCGGCCGCGTTCGACTGAAGCTGCATATCAGTGAAAATATGCCTGGCCAGGTGCTGCAACAGGCGGACGGCGAAACGCTGGCGATTGATAAGCAGGAGATCGAAACGCAGGTAGAGGTAAAAAGTGGGGAAACGCTCGCGCTGGGCGGGATCTTTTCGCAAAAGAATAAAACCGGACGCGACAGCGTGCCCGTGCTGGGCAACATTCCGTGGCTGGGTCAGCTGTTCCGCCATGACGGAAAAGATAACGAACGGCGCGAGTTAGTGGTGTTTATCACGCCACGTCTGGTCAGTATTCATTAATGGGTAACGATCCCCGCAATGATTTTGCATTCAGTTTGTTGCAGATGTTTGACGTGGGGCATGAATTAGCATACAAGGAGTACCGATTTGAGTTGGACTTACGTCTTATTTCCTTATGCGCCGGGAACGGTGATTTAATCAGTTGCCAAACAAGCCGGAGTATTGAGATAATTTTTCGTCTGACTCTCGCTCTATTGCAAATGAGGTTTCAGTTCATGTCCTGCTACGCCGGGTGTCTGCGCAGCGGGGATTACCATTAACGAATAGTCTTAGTAGTACCGAAAAAATGGCAGAGAAACGCAATATCTTTCTGGTTGGGCCTATGGGTGCCGGCAAAAGCACTATTGGGCGTCAGTTAGCTCAACAACTCAATATGGAATTTTACGATTCTGATCAAGAGATTGAGAAACGAACCGGAGCGGATGTGGGCTGGGTCTTCGACGTAGAAGGCGAAGAAGGTTTCCGTGACCGAGAAGAAAAAGTGATCAACGAACTCACGGAAAAACAGGGCATTGTGCTGGCAACAGGCGGCGGCTCTGTAAAATCTCGCGAAACCCGCAACCGTCTCTCCGCCCGTGGCGTAGTGGTCTATCTTGAGACGACCATCGAAAAACAGCTGGCACGCACGCAGCGTGATAAAAAGCGCCCGTTGTTGCAGGTTGAAACACCGCCACGTGAAGTTCTGGAAGCTTTGGCCGAT
This sequence comes from Enterobacter cloacae complex sp. S2, assembly GCF_015159675.1. NCBI lineage: Bacteria > Pseudomonadati > Pseudomonadota > Gammaproteobacteria > Enterobacterales > Enterobacteriaceae > Enterobacter > Enterobacter cloacae complex sp. S2. The sequence continues at coordinate 41,803 of NZ_JADDTS010000031.1, read as the reverse complement.
GAACGCAATCCTCTGTACGAAGAGATTGCTGATGTGACCATTCGTACTGACGATCAAAGCGCTAAAGTGGTTGCAAACCAGATTATTCATATGCTGGAAAGCAACTGATTCTGGCTTTATATACACTCGCCTGCGGGTAAAAGCATTTAAGGTGGATGTCGCGTCATGGAGAGGATTACAGTTACTCTCGGGGAACGTAGTTACCCTATCACCATCGCGGCTGGTTTGTTTAACGATCCAGCTTCCTTCTTACCACTGAAAGCGGGTGATCAGGCGATGCTGGTCACCAACGAGACGCTGGCTCCGCTTTATCTCGACCGTGTACGCCACCTGCTTGAGCAGGCGGGCGTGAAGGTCGACAGTGTGATTCTGCCCGATGGCGAGCAGTACAAAAGCCTGACGGTACTGGATACCGTCTTTACCGCACTTCTGCAAAAACCGCACGGTCGTGATACAACACTGCTTGCCCTGGGCGGCGGCGTTGTGGGCGATCTGACCGGTTTTGCAGCCGCCAGCTACCAGCGCGGTGTGCGCTTTATTCAAATTCCAACCACGTTGCTCTCACAGGTCGATTCTTCTGTGGGCGGTAAAACGGCGGTTAACCATCCGCTCGGCAAAAACATGATTGGCGCGTTCTACCAGCCTGCATCGGTGGTGGTGGATCTCGACTGTCTGCAAACCTTGCCAGCGCGCGAACTGGCGTCCGGCCTTGCAGAAGTGATCAAATACGGCATTATTCTTGACGGTGAGTTCTTCACCTGGCTGGAAGAGAATATGGATGCGCTGCTGCGCCTCGATGGGCAGGCAATGGCCTACTGTATTCGCCGGTGCTGTGAGCTGAAAGCAGAAGTCGTTGCCGCAGATGAGCGTGAAACCGGCTTACGTGCTTTACTGAATCTGGGGCATACGTTTGGTCATGCGATCGAAGCCGAAATGGGCTACGGTAACTGGCTTCACGGTGAAGCTGTCGCTGCCGGAATGGTCATGGCGGCCCGTGCCTCTGAACGTCTGGGGCAGTTCAGGCCGGAAGAGACAGCACGTATCATCACGTTGCTTAAACGTGCTGGCTTGCCGGTGAGTGGTCCGCAGGAAATGTCTGCGCAAGCGTACCTTCCCCACATGATGCGCGATAAAAAAGTATTGGCAGGTGAGATGCGTCTGGTACTCCCGCTTGCAATAGGGAAAAGTGAAGTGCGCGGCGGAGTGCCGCACGAAGTCGTACTTGGCGCTATTGCTGATTGTCAGCAGGCGTAACAACTAGAAAGGTCAGGCTGCTGTAACAGGTGGTCGTTTTAGCTTCAGGTAAATGCAGAGTCGTTGGCAGAAGCCTTTGAGTGGGGTGTTAAATGGATGAATTCAAACCAGAAGACGAGCTGAAACCCGATCCCAGCGATCGTCGTACTGGTCGTTCTCGTCAATCTTCAGAACGTGATAACGAGCCGCAGATCAACTTTGACGATGTCGATCTGGATGCAGACGATCGTCGCCCTTCGCGTAGCCGTAACGCGCGAAATGAGCGTGAAGACGAGGAGTATGAATCCGAAGAAGAGTTAATGGATGAACAGCCTGTTGAACGTCGTCCGCGCAAACGTAAAAAAGCGGTAGCGGCAAAACCGGCCTCCCGTCAGTACATCATGATGGGCCTTGGCGTTCTGGTTCTGGTATTGCTGATTGTCGGCATTGGTTCCGCGCTAAAAGCACCTTCTACCCATTCTACCGAGCAGACAGCGTCTGCCGAGAAGAGCATCGACCTGTCTGGTAACGATGCGAGCAACCAGGCGAATGGCGCTCAGCCAGCGCCGGGCACCACTTCCGCAGAGCAGACCGCAGGTAACACCAGCGCCGGTCAGGATATCTCTCTGCCGCCCGTCTCTGCGACCCCAACTCAGGGCCAGGCGCCTGTTACGCCGGAGGGCCAGCAGCGTGTTGAAGTTCAGGGCGATCTGAATAACGCGCTGACGCAGCCGCAGAATCAGGAGCAGGTTAACGCTGCCGTGGTGAACTCCACGCTGCCTACTGAACCTGCCACCGTTGCGCCAGTTCATGGCAGCAATGCCCAGCAGCAAACGGCGGCAACGGAAACCAAACCGCGCCAGACGCCGACTGCGCCGCGTCAGGAGCGTAAGCAGGCTGTGATTGAGCCGAAGCGTGAGACGAAACCGCAGACCGTGGCAAAAGCGCCAGAAACGAAAGCGCCAGCGCAGACAAAACCTGCGGTGAGCCAACCGGTTAAAGCGCCAACGCCTGCGGCAACCGCTGCACCTAAAGCAACGGCGACCACAACCGCGCCTGCTGCAACTGCGGCACCGGCTGCTACGCCAACCGCTAGCGCATCCAGCACCGCGGCAGGTAAAACGACGGGTAACGTGGGTTCTCTGAAATCCGCATCATCCAGCAACTACACGTTGCAGCTGAGCAGTTCGTCTAACTACGACAACCTCAACGCCTGGGCGAAGAAATCGAATCTGAAAAACTATGTGGTTTATCAGACGACCCGTAACGGACAGCCTTGGTACGTTCTGGTAAGCGGAGTTTATGCCTCAAAAGATGAAGCAAAACGAGCCGTCTCCACGCTGCCTGCCGATGTGCAGGCGAAAAACCCGTGGGCGAAGCCAATTCATCAGGTGCAGGCCGATCTGAAGTAATGTTTAAAGCGCAGGATGCTGTCGGAGCTTTCTCCACAGCCGGAGAAGGTGTAATCAGTTAGTCAGCATGAAAAAAAATCGCGCTTTTCTTAAATGGGCAGGGGGGAAATACCCCCTGCTCGACGATATTAAAAAGCACCTGCCGAAAGGCGAGTGTCTTATCGAGCCCTTCGTGGGTGCTGGATCGGTATTCCTGAATACCGATTTTTCTCGTTATATCCTGGCGGATATCAACAGCGACCTTATCAGCCTCTATAACATCGTCAAACTGCGTACCGATGAGTATGTGGAAGAGGCGCGGAAGCTGTTTACGCCAGAGAACAACAACCCGGACATTTACTATCAGTTCCGCGCTGAGTTTAATCAGAGCCAGGACCCGTTCCGTCGCGCGCTGTTGTTTCTTTATCTCAACCGCCATGGCTACAACGGTCTGTGCCGGTATAATCTGCGTGGCGAGTTTAACGTGCCGTTTGGCCGCTATAAGCGTCCCTATTTCCCGCAGGACGAGCTGTATCACTTTGCTGAAAAAGCGCAGAATGCCGAGTTCTACTGTCTCTCCTATGAAGAGTGCATGGAGCTGGCGGGCGTAAACTCGGTGGTCTACTGCGACCCGCCTTACGCGCCGCTGTCTGCCACGGCAAATTTCACCGCCTACCACACCAACAGCTTCAGCCCGGCCGAGCAGGCGCGTCTGGCTGAGATGGCGGAAAAGCTGGTCAGCAAAAGAATTCCGGTGTTAATTTCGAATCACGACACGCCTGATACGCGCGAATGGTACAAAGCCGCGAAGCATTTTCAGGTAAAAGTGCGGCGTAGCATTAGTAGCAATGGCGGCACACGTAAAAAGGTGGACGAACTTCTGGCGCTTTATCGACCCTGAGCCTTTGCCCGCCGGTAAACACATTTCAAGGAGATGCGGATGAAACAGTTTTTGATTGCCCCCTCAATTCTGTCGGCCGATTTTGCCCGCCTGGGTGAAGACACTGCCAAAGCTCTCGCGGCTGGCGCAGATGTCGTCCATTTCGACGTTATGGATAACCACTACGTTCCCAACCTGACCATCGGTCCGATGGTGCTTAAAGCGCTGCGTAACTACGGGATCACCGCGCCCATTGACGTGCATCTGATGGTGAAACCGGTTGATCGCATCGTGCCTGATTTCGCCGCGGCGGGTGCCAGCATCATCACTTTCCACCCGGAAGCCTCCGAACACGTTGACCGCACGCTACAGCTGATCAAAGAGAACGGCTGTAAGGCGGGGCTGGTCTTTAACCCGGCGACCCCGCTGAGCTATCTCGACTACGTGATGGACAAGCTGGACGTGATCCTGCTGATGTCCGTCAACCCGGGCTTTGGCGGCCAGTCGTTTATTCCTCAGACGCTCGACAAGTTGCGTGAAGTGCGCCGCCGCATTGATGAGTCTGGCTATGATATTCGTCTGGAAGTGGACGGCGGCGTGAAGGTCAATAACATCGGTGAGATTGCGGCGGCAGGGGCGGATATGTTCGTCGCAGGCTCCGCCATCTTCGATCAACCGGATTACAAAAAAGTCATTGATGAAATGCGCCGTGAACTGGCGAAGGTAAGTCATGGATAAATTGCAGGCTATTCGGGGTGTAGCATTTGACCTCGACGGCACGCTGGTCGACAGCGCGCCTGGATTAACCCGCGCCGTCGATCAGGCGCTGTATGCCCTTGAACTCCCCGTTGCGGGCGAAGAGCGCGTCGTGACGTGGATTGGTAACGGTGCAGACGTGCTGATGGAGCGCGCGCTGACCTGGGCTCGTCAGGAACGTGCATCTCAGCGTTCTGCGCAAGGGAAACCGAGTGTTGACCACGCGGATATTCCCCAGGATGAGCAGCAGCGTATTCTGCGCAAACTGTTCGACCGTTTCTACGAAGAGACCGTCGAAGAGGGCAGCTTCCTGTTCCCGGATGTCGCTGAAACGCTGAGCGCGCTACATGCGAAAGGCATCCCGCTGGGGCTGGTGACCAACAAGCCAACACCGTTCGTTGCGCCTCTGCTGGAAGCGCTGGATATCGCGAAATACTTCTCCGTAATTGTGGGCGGCGATGACGTGCAGAATAAAAAGCCGCATCCGGAACCGCTATTGCTGGTGGCAGGAAAATTATCCTTAGCGCCTGCGGAGCTGCTCTTTGTCGGGGATTCCCGCAATGATATTCTGGCTGCCAGAGCGGCAGGTTGCCCGTCTGTTGGGTTGACCTACGGCTACAACTACGGTGAAGCCATTACGCTGAGTGAGCCGGACGTTGTGTTCGACCACTTCAAAGATTTGTTGCCCGCACTCGGGCTCTCGCACAGTGAACATCAGGAATTGAATAATGACTAAGCCCATCGTTTTTAGTGGCGCACAGCCTTCAGGTGAACTGACCATTGGTAACTACATGGGTGCGTTACGTCAGTGGGTGAGCATGCAGGATGACTACCACTGCATTTACTGCATCGTGGATTTGCATGCTATCACCGTGCGTCAGGATCCCGAGAAGCTGCGCAAGGCGACGCTCGATACGCTGTCGCTGTACCTGGCGTGCGGTATCGATCCCGAGAAGAGCACCATTTTCGTTCAGTCTCACGTGCCAGAGCACGCGCAGCTGGGCTGGGCGCTGAACTGCTACACCTATTTCGGCGAGCTGAGCCGCATGACCCAGTTCAAGGATAAATCTGCGCGCTACTCTGAAAACATCAACGCCGGTCTGTTTGATTATCCGGTGCTGATGGCGGCAGATATTCTGCTGTACCAGACCAACCAGGTACCAGTGGGCGAAGATCAGAAGCAGCACCTGGAGCTGAGCCGCGATATCGCCCAGCGCTTCAATGCGCTTTACGGCGACGTGTTCAAAGTGCCTGAGCCGTTTATTCCGAAATCCGGCGCGCGCGTGATGTCGCTGCTGGAGCCGACCAAAAAGATGTCCAAGTCTGACGATAACCGCAACAACGTTATCGGCCTGCTGGAAGATCCGAAATCGGTGGTGAAAAAGCTCAAGCGTGCGGTGACCGACTCCGACGAGCCGCCAGTGGTGCGCTACGACGTGCAGAACAAAGCGGGCGTATCCAACCTGCTGGACATTCTCTCCGGTGTGACCGGACAGAGCATCCCTGAGCTGGAAAAACACTTTGAAGGCAAAATGTACGGCCACCTGAAAGGCGAAGTGGCAGACGCCGTTTCCGGCATGCTGACCGAGTTGCAGGAGCGCTATCACCGTTACCGTAACGACGAAGCTTTCCTGCAAAAAGTGATGAAAGAGGGCGCGGAAAAAGCCAGCGCGCGCGCCTCCGAAACCCTGAAAGCGGTGTACGACGCGATTGGGTTTGTGGCGAAACCTTAAGCCGCTTTGCCGGGTGGCGCTTACGCTTACCCGGCCTACGGGACCGTGTAGGTCGGGTAAGGCGGAGCCGCCACCCGACAAAACTGACGAAAAAAAACCGGGAAATCCCCGGTTTTTTTACGCCTGAAAAACGCTTACTGCTGTGCCGCCGGGCCGCAACCGCCAATGATCTTCGAAATGGAGATCGCCGGGTGAAGCAGGTAATCGTAGCTGCAATTATTTTTAGTATTTTGAACGTGACCGGTGCAGGCCGTCAGAGTTGTTAACAGGCCGACCAGAACGGCAGCTTTTGCCAGTTTGAACATACGCATTCCTTGTCAATAAAATCAAAAAATTGGATGTAACACGAGGGAATAAATGGAAAAGTTCCATTACGCGGGCGGTATGTTATCGACTGAGGTAAGAAGGGAGTAGTCCGCTTCAAGACTACTCCCGGGAGAGAGATTGTGCGTTAGTGGCTGGAGAACCAGTTCAGTTTTTCACGCAGTGCTACCACGCGGCCCACCACGATCAGCGCCGGGCTTTCAACCTGCTGCGCCAGCTCGCCCAGCTGCGTCAGTACGCCATCGACCACGCGCTGCGTAATGGCGGTACCGTTTTCTACCAGTGCGACCGGCATATCTGCTTCCATGCCGTGCTCCAGCAGTTTCGCCTGAATCGTGGCTGCCTGATTTAGCCCCATATAAAAGACCAACGTCTGCTTTTCAGCGGCCAGATTATGCCAGTCCAGTTCGCTGCCGGTTTTCAGGTGGCCTGTCACCAGGCGCACGCTCTGGGCATAGTCGCGATGGGTTAACGGAATGCCGGAATAGGCAGAACAGCCGGATGCCGCCGTAATGCCCGGCACCACGGAGAACGGAATGCCCGCGTTGCAGAGAGTTTCCAGCTCCTCGCCGCCGCGACCAAAGATAAACGGATCGCCCCCTTTCAGACGCACCACACGCTTACCTTTTTGCGCTTCCCGCAGCAGGATCTGGTTGATCTCCTCCTGCGGTACGCAGTGATAACCTGCCCGTTTGCCGACGAATACGCGGTCAGCATCGCGGCGCACCAGATTCATGATGTCATCAGAGACCAGACGGTCATATACCACGATGTCCGCCTGCTGGATCTGCTGGAGACCCTTCAGCGTCAGCAAGCCCGCATCGCCGGGACCTGCGCCCACCAGTACCACTTCACCGCGATGATCCAGCGGTTCAGAGAGGAGTTGCTCGGTCGTCTCTTCAACCGCTTTGGCGTCCTGATTGGCCAGCGACTGCGCCAGCCTGTCGTTGACAAAGAACTTCTCCCAGAAGCGACGGCGTTCGCCCACGGTTGCGAAGGTTTGCTTCACGCGGGAACGCAGCTGCCCGGCATAATGCGCAATCTGACCAAGGTGTTGAGGCAGCACGGCTTCCAGTTTTTCCCGCAGCAGACGGGCAAGAACGGGCGAGCGGCCACCGGACGACACCGCAATCATCAGCGGCGAGCGGTCGATAATGGATGGCATGATAAAGCTCGCCTCTTTCGGCGCATCCACCACGTTACAGAAGATGCGGCGCGCTTCGCAGGCGTCGCTGACGCGCTGGTTAACGTCATCGTTATCCGTTGCGGCGATGGTCAGCCAGCAGGTATCCAGCAGGGATTCATCAAATTCGCCCTGCACTTGCGTGAGCATCCCTTCCTGCGCCCAGACGTCAAACTGTGGGGCGAAGGTGAGGGCGTTAACGGTCAGTCTGGCGCCCGCCTCTAACAGCAGGCGCGCCTTGCGTTCAGCCACATCGCCGCCGCCCACGAGCAGGCAGTCGCGGTTGCGTAATTGACAAAAAATCGGCAGGTGATCCACGACGTTACCTCACAGCATTCATGGCGGGGGAAGAATTGACGTCAGGATAACAGCAGGAATCGTACAGAACATACGGTTTTTCCTGCCGTTACCCATAAGGGGTCATAAGCCTTTCCTATTGAAAAGGCGAGGGGTTACGCTTTCAGCTGCACCTCGCCGTCCTTCACGCGGACGTCGTAGTGTTTGACCGAGAAGCTTTCATCTTCCATGCAGCGCCCGTCGGTTAAGCGGAAGCGCTGCTTTTTCAGCGGGCTGGCAACCCACAGTTCGCCCTGGTGCTCCGCAATCAGACCGCGGGAGAGCACGCTGGCCTCGAAAAACGGGTCGATATTGCTGATGGCAAAAACCTGTTCATCGTGGCGAGGGCGGAAAATCGCTACCTGCTCGTTGCCCAGCAGGGCACAGACGCCGGTTGCTGGCAGAATGTCGTTAATGTTGCAGATGTTTACCCACTGGCTCATGCGTTTTCCTCCACCAGCATCACCGGAATACGTTCATACGGGGTCGCTGGACGATGCTGTTCGCGCTCCGGCACCACCTGCACGTTCGGGTCGCGCTGGGTGCTGTTGATAAAGTGTTTGAAGCGCGTCTGCGCCGCTGGCGTGTTCACGGTTTCGGTCCACTCGCAGATAACCGCCTCGCGCAGGCGAGTCATCTCGGATTCCAGCTGTTCATTCAGGCCCAGCTTGTCGTCGATAATGACTGACTTCAGGTAGTCGATGCCGCCTTCGAGATTATCCAGCCAGGACGCGGTACGGGTCAGCTTATCGGCGGTACGAATGTAGAACATCATGAAGCGGTCGAGGTATTTGATCAGCGTATCGCGATCGAGATCGGCAGCCAGCAGATCGGCGTGGCGAGGTTTCATCCCGCCGTTACCGCACACGTACAGGTTCCAGCCTTTCTCGGTGGCGATAATACCCACGTCTTTACCCTGTGCTTCCGCACATTCACGGGTACACCCTGAGACGCCGAACTTCATTTTGTGCGGCGTACGGATGCCTTTGTAGCGGTTTTCCAGCTCGACGCCGAAGCCCACGCTGTCGCCCACGCCGTAGCGGCACCAGGTGCTGCCCACGCAGGTTTTCGCCATGCGCAGCGCCTTGGCGTACGCGTGACCGGTTTCGAAGCCCGCCTCAATCAGCTGACGCCAGATTTCCGGCAGGTCATCTTTCTGCGCACCGAACAGGCCGATACGCTGGGAACCGGTGATTTTAGTGTACAGGTTAAACTCACGGGCGATACGGCCCACGGCGACCAGCCCTTCAGGGGTAATTTCCCCCCCGGCAGAACGCGGGATCACCGAGTAAGTCCCGTCTTTCTGAATATTGGCCAGGAAGTTATCGTTGGTGTCCTGAAGCGGAGTGTGTTCTGGTTTGAGCACATATTCGTTCCAGCAGGACGCCAGCAGGGAACCGACGGTAGGCTTACATACTTCACAGCCGTAGCCCTGGCCGTGTTTCTCCAGCAGTTCGTCGAAGGATTTAATGCCCTCCACGCGGATCAGGTGATACAGCTCCTGGCGAGAGTAAGCGAAGTGCTCGCACAGGTTGTTGTTCACTTCAATGCCCTGTTTTGCCAGCTCGGCGTTCAGCACCTGGGTGACCAGCGGGATACAGCCGCCGCAGCCGGTCCCGGCTTTGGTTTCCGCCTTCAGCGCCGCAACGGTGTGGCAGCCTTTGTTAATGGCGGAGATCAGCATGCCTTTGGTGACGTCGAAGCAGGAGCAGATTTGCGCGCTGTCCGGCAGTTTATCCACGCCAATGGACGGCTTACCGCTGGAGGCGTGCGCCGGGAGGATCAGCGCGTCCGGGTTTTCCGGCAGCTCAATGGCGTTCAGCACCAGCTGGAGCAGGTTGCCGAAGTCGCTGGTGTCGCCCACCAGCACCGCCCCGAGCAGGGTTTTGTTATCCTGGCTGACGATAAGACGTTTGTAGACTTCTTTGCTTTCGTCCAGATAAACATAGCTGCGGGAGTTCGGGGTGCGACCATGCGCATCGCCAATACCGCCCACGTCCACGCCCAGCAGCTTCAGCTTGGCGCTCATGTCTGCGCCGGTGAAGGCATTTTCGCTGCCGAGGATATGGTCAACGGCGACCTGCGCCATTTTGTACCCAGGTGCAACCAGACCGTATACGCGGTTATTCCAGCTGGCGCATTCGCCGATGGCGTAGATGTCCGGATCGGAGGTCTGGCAGGTGTCGTTGATCATGATCCCGCCGCGCTGCGCAACGGCCAGACCGCACTGGGTGGCCAGCTTGTCGCGCGGGCGAATGCCGGTGGAGAAGACGATGAAATCCACTTCCAGCTCGCTGCCGTCGGCAAAGCGCATGGTTTTACGCGCTTCAGTGCCTTCCTGCACGATCTCTTTAGTGTTCTTGCTGGTGTGAACCTTCACGCCCATGCTTTCGATTTTACGGCGTAGCTGGTCGCCACCCATATGGTCCAGCTGTTCCGCCATCAGCATCGGGGCAAATTCGATGACGTGGGTTTCAACGCCGAGGTTTTTCAGTGCGCCTGCCGCTTCCAGACCCAGCAGACCACCGCCGACAACCGCGCCACGTTTGCTTCGACGTGCGCAGGATTCAATGGCGTTGAGGTCTTCAATGGTACGGTAAACGAAGCAATCCTGGGTTTCCGAACCTTTAATCGGCGGGATCCACGGATACGAGCCTGTCGCCATGATCAGCTTATCGTAAAAAACCGTGCGTCCGGCGCTGGAGTGGATCACTTTCTCCTGACGGTTGATGGTGATAGCGCGTTCGCCCACCAGCACTTTTACGCCATGCTTCTCGTAGAAACCTTCACGCACCAGAGAGAGTTCTTCGGCGGTATGGTGAGAGAAGTAGGAAGACAAGTGCACACGGTCGTACGCCTTGCGGGGTTCTTCACAGAACACGGTAATATCGAACTGGTTAGCATCGGCTTTATCGAGAAGATCCTCAATAAAGCGGTGGCCGACCATGCCGTTACCGATGATAGCGAGTCTGACTTTGCTCATTTTTGCCTCGATTTCTTTTCTATTACTGCCTACCTTAACGATTCAGCAGGGGCACTTATTGATGCAAATCAAATACGCCTTCACCTACCCCTTAGGTGGTATATCTATGATTTGTCAGGATTTTTATAAGTTACGGATATTGTTTGATTTTTGTGCTTGCTTGTTTTTCGCACAATTTTGGTGGGGTTTTTTACCCATCGGCGGGCAGGGCGGGTGAGCAGGAGAAAACCCCTTTGCAGTACGCAAAGGGGTTACGGCGATTAGTGGGTAGCTGTTGCCGGGTTGTGTTGACGGTGACGGGTCACAAAGCCCAGCACGAAGCACATGATGAACACCACGGCGTACAGACCGTTAGCGGTATGCAGCGCCGCCAGCGGGCCGCTGTGCGCCACAATTGGGCCCGTGACCACGAAGGTCAGCATGGTGCCGATGGTGCCGCAGGTCAGCACGAAGTTCACCAGCTTTGGCGAAGCCACTTTGGTCTGAAGAGAGCCAAGGGTGATGATCGAGGTATAAATCGCGCTGGAGAAGAAGCCCAGGGTCAGGATGAACCACGGCATATGCTCCGGGGAACCGTTGATGAACAGATACATCAGCACGGTTGCCAGACCCGCCAGAACGGTCAGGATCCGTTGCAGGTCGAAGAAGCGCAGGATAAAGCTAAACGCCCACATGCCGAACATGTAAGACATCCAGAAATCGCTCACCAGTTTACCCGCGTCGTTCAGACTCATGCCCAGACCTTTCGCATACTCAGGAACCCAGGAGATAAAGCCCAGCTGGCCCAGGATGTAACACAGCGCGGCGATGGAAAGGAACAGCACGCCGATACCCCATTTTTCTTTCGCAACTGGCTCAGACGTGGTCTGCGCTTTTTTGCCCAGCACCGGGAACTCGCAGCCGAAGGTGAGAATAAAGATCGCGACATAGACCAGACCAATGCAGGCGTACACCCAGTACCACTCAATGCTGCGCGCCAGAAGATACGCGGCGACCATCGGGAAAATCATCCCGGCCATGCTGAAGAAGGAGTCGGTGAACAGCAGACGCGCGCCGCGCTGGCGACCTTCATACATATGGGTGATCAGGAACGTACCGATCGACATGGTGATCCCGCTCACCAGGCCCAGCACGAACATGGCGGCAGAGAAGAGGGCGATGCTGTGGCTCAGCACCAGGCCCGCCACGGCGGCAACCATCAGCACGAAGCCGAAGCGCAGCTGGGTTTTCAGCGGCACGATTTCCATCAGCCAGGCATTAAGGAAAATAGAGATCAGGATCCCCGCGTTCAGGAAAGTGAAGGTATTGCTCATGCTGGAAACGGGCAACTGGAAATAGTCTGCGATATTTCCCATCACCATCCCGGTGACGATCACCAACGCGCCGGTCAGGGCGTAGGAGAAGAAGCTGATCCATGTGAGCTTGATGCGATTGCTGTTAGTCATGTCTGGCCTGTTAAAAGTAAAGAAAAACGCAATGACTGCGTTTGATCGGGCAGATTTTAGTCGCGAAAGTGATCTAATTAAATCTTTTCAGAAAATATTGAGCACAATTGCAGGCTTTAACGTGATGGAGATCACATTATATCGCGGGGTGAACAATCGTTTGCGCGGTAATAATTGTTTCAATTTCGTAAAATTAGGTAAAAGACTGGTCTGGGGTCATACTGCTCTTTAGAATCAAGCCATTCGCTTTTTATACTGCGCTTTGTTAAGGAATTCTCATGCTCAAATCAACACTGGCGGCTGTCGCAGCTGTGTTTGCTCTTTCTGCCGTTTCCCCTGCTGCGCTGGCAGCTAAAGGAGACCCTCACGTCCTGCTGACTACCTCTGCGGGGAATATTGAGCTGGAGCTGGATAGCCAGAAAGCCCCTGTTTCCGTGAAAAACTTCCTCGACTACGTGAACAGTGGTTTTTATAACAACACCACGTTCCACCGCGTGATCCCGGGCTTTATGATTCAGGGCGGCGGTTTCAACGAGCAGATGCAGCAGAAAAAGCCTAACCCGCCAATCAAAAATGAAGCGGATAACGGCCTGCTGAACAAGCGCGGCACCATTTCTATGGCGCGTACGGCGGATAAAGACAGCGCCACCAGCCAGTTCTTCCTCAACGTGGCGGATAACGCCTTCCTGGACCACGGCCAGCGCGACTTTGGCTACGCGGTGTTCGGTAAAGTGGTGAAAGGCATGGACGTGGCGGACAAGATCTCTCAGGTTCAGACTCACGATGTCGGTCCATACCAGAATGTGCCGTCTAAGCCAGTGGTGATTCTCTCCGCGAAAGTGCTGCCGTAATCGTTCCCTCACACGGGCACATCCTGCCCGTGTCTTTCCGCCCTCCCTGCGAAAGCGCGTTTTGCTGCTTATACTTGTGGCAAACGGACTATTCAGGGAGGCGTAGTGAAAAAACTCACCGACAAGCAAAAATCCCGACTCTGGGAGCAACAGCGTAGCGTCAATCTTCAGGCCAGTTGCCTCCTTGAAAAAGGCAAGGGTCCCGCTGAACCCGATATCGAGACGCTGGCACTGGGGCCTTCTGCACCGGGTTTACCCCATCTGTGCCTTATTCACCGCCATTTATTCCGCAACGAAATGAAAGGCGCTGGCGAGCTGCGCACCGCCGATATCTCCAAGGGCGACATTCCATTTTGCCATTTCGAGTACATCGAGAAGGTGGGTAATGAGCTGATGGCTTCGCTGGAAAGCGATAAATATCTGGTGGGCCTTCAGAAAGAAGAGTTTACAGACAGAATCAGTCATTACTACTGTGAAATCAACATGCTACATCCGTTTATGAGCGGTAATGGCGTGGCTCAGCGCATCTTCTTTGAACAGCTGGCGATCCATGCGGGCTACGTGCTGAACTGGCAGGGGATCGACCCGGACGACTGGGCATCCGCCAACCAGAGCGGGGCGATGGGTGATCTGACCGCCCTGAATGCTATCTTTGCCAAAGTTGTGAGCGAAGCGCGGGGATCTGAGTAAAATAGGGCGGCCATTTTTTCAGGAGCCGCCATGATTCTGCTGATTGATAACTACGATTCCTTTACCTGGAACCTTTACCAGTATTTTTGTGAACTGGGGGCAGAGGTGGTTGTCCGCCGTAACGATGAGATCGCGCTGGCTGACATTGCCGCGCTGGCGCCCCAGAAAATCGTGATTTCGCCCGGGCCGTGTACGCCGTCGGAGTCCGGCATCTCGCTGGAAGTAATCCGCCACTATGCGGGCAAGCTGCCGATTCTGGGCGTCTGCCTGGGTCACCAGGCCATTGCGCAGGTCTTTGGCGCCAGCATTGTCCGTGCCGCGAAAGTCATGCACGGCAAAACCTCACCGATCACGCACACCGTTACCGGCGTATTCCTGGGGCTAAACAATCCGTTAACCGTGACGCGCTACCATTCTCTGGTGATTGATCCGCCGACCCTGCCCGCAGACTTTGAAGTGACCGCCTGGAGTGAGACCCGGGAAATCATGGGCATTCGCCACCGCGAGTACGATCTGGAAGGGGTGCAGTTCCACCCGGAAAGCATTCTCAGCGAACAGGGGCACGCGCTGCTGGCCAATTTCCTTAATCGCTGAATATCTGTTGCCTTGTTGTGATTTTTTATGCATATTTTGTGATTATATTTTCACAATCACTGTGACATAAAAATGGATGGTCATGACATGGCAACTGAACAACCAGCAATTACCCGCGCGACATTCGATGAAGTGATTCTGCCGATTTATGCACCGGCTGAGTTTATCCCGGTGAAAGGGAGAGGCAGCCGCGTCTGGGATCAGCAGGGCAACGAGTATGTTGATTTCGCAGGCGGTATTGCGGTGACGGCGCTGGGCCATTGCCATCCTGCGCTGGTGGACGCGCTGAAAACGCAGGGCGAAACGCTGTGGCACACCAGCAACGTGTTCACTAACGAACCGGCGCTGCGTCTGGGGCGTAAGATCATCGATGCCACCTTCGCCGAACGCGTGCTGTTTATGAACTCTGGCACCGAAGCCAACGAAACCGCCTTTAAGCTTGCGCGCTACTACGCAACCACGCGTCATAGTCCGTACAAAACCAAAATCATCGCCTTCCATAACGCCTTCCACGGTCGCTCGTTCTTTACCGTTTCCGTTGGCGGCCAGCCGAAGTATTCCGACGGCTTTGGTCCGAAACCTGCGGATATCATCCACGTGCCGTTTAACGATCTGCACGCCGTTAAAGCGGTGATGGACGATCACACCTGTGCCGTGGTGGTCGAGCCCATTCAGGGGGAAGGCGGCGTCACGGCGGCCACCCCGGAATTTCTGCAAGGGCTGCGCGAACTGTGCGACGAGCACCAGGCGCTGCTGGTGTTTGATGAAGTGCAGTGTGGGATGGGGCGTACCGGAGACCTGTTCGCTTATATGCACTACGGCGTAACGCCGGATATTCTGACCAGCGCGAAAGCGCTCGGCGGCGGTTTTCCGGTCAGCGCGGTGCTCACCACCCAGGATATCGCTTCCGCATTTCATGTGGGCTCACACGGCTCCACTTACGGCGGTAATCCGCTGGCGTGCGCCGTGGCGGGAGCGGCGTTCGACATCATTAATACGCCGGACGTCCTGAATGGCGTGAATGCGAAACGCGCCCTTTTTGTGAAACATCTTCAGCAGATTGACGAACAGTTTGATGTCTTCAGCGACATCCGCGGAATGGGGCTGCTGATCGGCGCCGAGCTGAAGCCTCAGTACAAAGGCCGCGCGCGCGATTTCCTGCACGCCGCCGCGCACGAAGGCGTCATGGTGCTCAACGCCGGGCCGGACGTGATGCGCTTTGCGCCGTCGCTGGTGGTGGAAGACAAAGACATCGAAGACGGGTTAACCCGTTTTTCCGCGGCGGTGGCGAAGATCGTCAGAGGCTAATACGCGGTTCGTTTTAACCGGCGCGTTAACCAAATCCCGTGATGCGGACGCTGACGCCATGCCACCGACGAAATGGTGTGCATGGTGTTGAGATGCCCGAGAACGCGCTGTAAATGCTGCTCAAGGGTGCTCATCGGCCCGTGGGTCAGCGTCTCCGGCGCTTCCAGAATGTTCGAATCCCCTGACTCGCCCGGCGCGTCGTACTCCAGACGCTGCTGACAGCGCTGGAGGGCAATTTCACACGACTGCAAATAGCGCTGCGCCAGATCCGGCGTCAGCATGGTGTGCTCGCGCGCCAGCGTGGTCATGGCATTGATGTGTTCGACGATAAACTGGCTGTGCGTGACCCACAGCTTCATGTCTGCCAGATAGTGCGAGTTGAAGCCCGGCTCCTGCATGGCCTGGTTAAGGGAGTTGAACAGGGCATTATGCGCCTGGTTGACCTTCATGCGCTCGTAGGCCAGCGGAGACGGCTGCGGGTCGTCGCTCAGGATCAGGCGAATGGCCTGCTGATCCGCCTCCAGCGCGTCGTGGGCGTTTTGCCTCAGTAATCCACTTTGCCACTGCGGCCACAGCCAGACCATGCCGCCAAAGGCGATCAGACAGCCAATCAGGGTATCGACCAGGCGGGCAATAATTAACTGATCGGCGTTGAGCGTAAGCAACTGCAGGGTGTACACCGCCGTTACCGTAAAGCCCACCGTCGCCCAGCCGTAGTTTTTACGGATGATCAGATAACTCACCATCGTAATCGCCAGCATGCCGACCAGCGTATACCCTTCCGGCACGTGGAAGTGCAACGTTACGCCCGCGATAATCAGCCCCGCCATCGTGCCGCCCGCCCGATGCAGAATGCGCACCCGCGTGGCACCATAGCCGTTCTGGGTGACAAACAGCACGGTCATTAAGATCCAGTAGGGTTTCGGCAGGTGCAGGGCCATTCCCATCAGGCTGGCGATGCTGAGCATGACGCTAATTCTTGCGGCGTTGCGCAGGGCGGAAGACTTCAGCGACAGGTAGCTTTTGAGCGCAGGCAGCAACGGCAGTCGTTTTTGCTTATCGGCCATCAGGTCCCGGGTATAAAGCGGGCGCTGGGTGCGCAACACCCGGGCGATGCGGCTGAAATGCCAGGCGGCAAACTGCCCGACCGGGTTATCCGCGTGCTGACGCGCAATCTTTTCCAGCGCGCCGAGCTGTTTGTCCATGTTAAAGCGCGTCGGATATCGGTGATAGAGGATATCCTCAGCCAGCACCCGCAGGCGCGCCGCGACGGTCTGCGCGTTCCAGCGGATCACCGCTTCCGCATGGCTGCGCTCCACCAGCTTTTGCACCTCTTCCGGATTATGAAGGCTGACGGAAATATGCTCCTGCAAATCCAGCCCGACCTGGAAGGTACGCAGCAGCCGCTTATATTCATGATTTTTGTTGGCGGCAAGCATGTGCAACTGCTGATAGCACTGGCTGATCAGATCCACCACTTTTTGCTGGCGTGCCAGCAGCGGCGGCAGGGATTTTTCCGGGTCGGTATGTTGCGTGAGCAGGGTGTATTTTGCTTCACAGTATTCAGCAAGCTGCACATAGAGCAGGCTCAGGGATTCGCGAAGCGGCTGTTCCCGCCACAACCAGAACCAGAACCAGTTAAACAGCCCGTACCACAGCGTGCCGAGGGCGTAGATCAGGAATGGCTCCCACACCGGCATATTGCCCGCAAGGCTTAAGGTGAAGATGGCGGCAATCAGCGACGCGGGAAGCAGGCGGGCGTGCAGCGAGCTGATTTCAGCGGTTACGCCAAGCGTCATCGCCAGCACGGTCAGGATCAGCGGCAGAGGAATGTCGCGGGCCAGTAAGAGTTGCACGGCAAGGCTACAGCCGGCAAACAGGCAGCCGCCAATAATCAGGCGTTTGAAAAAGCGTTTATGCGGGGTGTCCAGACCGGCAATGTTGCAGCAGGCGGGCACGAGGGAAAACAGCAGGCCTTGCTGAAGATGTCCGAGGATCAGGCCCACGGCCACGGGAAGACACAACACCAGCGTTTGTCGCAGTGCGTAGTTAACTTCCGGGTGATAGATCAGCCTGCGCCACATAAGGAGTAGAGACAAAAACGGCGTGCCACCCTGCGGCGGCACGCCGTCTGACCGGAATTAACGGGTCCCGTAAACCACGATGGTTTTACCGTGGGCGGAGATCAGGTTTTGATCTTCCAGCATCTTCAGGATACGGCCCACTGTTTCACGGGAGCAGCCGACGATCTGACCGATTTCCTGGCGGGTAATTTTAATTTGCATACCGTCAGGGTGGGTCATGGCGTCTGGCTGTTTCGCCAGGTTCAACAGAGTCTGCGCGATACGACCGGTCACGTCCAGGAAGGCGAGGTTACCCACCTTCTCAGAGGTCACTTGCAGACGGCGTGCCATCTGGGAAGAAAGACGCATCAGGATGTCAGGGTTGACCTGAATCAGCTGACGGAATTTCTTGTAAGAAATTTCAGCCACTTCACATGCTGTTTTTGCACGAACCCAGGCGCTACGTTCCTGGCCTTCTTCAAACAGGCCCAGTTCACCGATAAAATCGCCCTGGTTCAGATAAGAAAGGATCATCTCTTTCCCTTCTTCATCTTTGATCAGCACGGCCACCGAGCCTTTAACGATGTAATACAACGTTTCCGCTTTTTCACCCTGGTGAATCAGCGTGCTCTTTGATGGGTACTTATGAATGTGGCAATGAGACAAGAACCATTCGAGAGTCGGGTCTGTTTGCGGTTTGCCAAGCACCATGCGCTGTTATCCTCTGTTATAAGCTGTCACCAGAGTCATAAGATGCATCCGGACTCTGGGGTTGCAATCGAATTCTTACCCATACCTGGGAAGTCGGCTGTCGTAACGTTTCGCAGCCAGTAAAGTTTGATGTCCTCTGCATACATGTGTAACGTCAATGTATTACTGTAGCATCCAGAGTGTTTTAGCATAGCTTTCGCCGCGTGTCTCCTGGTGTCTCGCTTCAGCATGACGCAGGTCGCCTTCCGTTGCGAGAAATGTAACGTACACGTAATCTGTCATAAAAAATGCAACGTTGGAGTGAGTGAATATGCAAGCGCGTGTGAAATGGGTTGAAGGGTTAACGTTCCTGGGCGAGTCTGCTTCCGGGCACCAGGTTTTGATGGATGGCAACTCCGGTGATAAAGCCCCCAGCCCGATGGAAATGGTGCTGATGGCGGCAGGTGGATGCAGTGCGATCGACGTGGTGTCGATCCTGCAAAAAGGCCGTCATGACGTGACCGATTGTGAAGTGAAGCTGACGTCAGAACGTCGCGAAGAGGCGCCACGTCTGTTCACGCATATTAATCTGCACTTTATCGTCACCGGCAAAGAACTGAAGGATGCGGCGGTCTCGCGTGCGGTTGACCTGTCTGCGGAGAAATACTGCTCTGTGGCGCTAATGCTGGAGAAAGCGGTAAACATCACCCATTCGTATGAAGTGATCGAGGCTTAATTTTTGGCGGGTGGCGCTTCGCTTACCCGCCCTACAAAAGCACGCCCGTAGGCCCGGTAAGCGCAGCGCCACCGGGCAAAACAACTCACGCGATTTGCTTTCCTTCCATCAGCCGCTGCACCAGCGGCGTCATGATCAGCTCCATCGCCAGCCCCATTTTTCCGCCCGGTACCACTAACGTATTCATGTGCGAAATAAACGAACCTTGTAGCATCGCCAGCAGCCAGGGGTAATCAATGCCTTCCAGGTTGCGGAAGTGGATCACTACAAAGCTCTCGTCCAGGGAAGGGATGCTTTTTGCGGCGAACGGGTTGGAGGTGTCCACGGTGGGGACGCGCTGGAAGTTAATGTGGGTTCGGGAGAACTGCGGCGTCAGGAAGTTGATGTAATCTTCCATGGAGCGCACCACCGAATCCATTACCGCCTCTCGCGAATGGCCGCGCTCGCTCATGTCACGCGTCAGCTTCTGGATCCACTCAAGGTTAACAATCGGCACCACCCCCACCAGCAAATCCACATGGCGCGCCACGTCGTGCTGAGGCGTCACCACGCCGCCGTGCAATCCTTCGTAAAACAGCACGTCAGTCGGTTCCGGCAGCGGCTGCCAGGGCGTGAACGTGCCGGGGACCTGGTTCCAGGGCACGGCTTCATCGTAGGTGTGGAGATACTTGCGGGACTGCCCGGTGCCGCTCTGCCCGTATTCACGGAAGGTTTGCTCCAGCAGGCCGAAGTCATTGGCCTCCGGGCCAAAATAGCTGATGTGTTTACCCAGATCGCGCGCCTTGCGGATGGCCATATCCATCTCCGGGCGCGTGTAGCGGTGAAAGCTGTCGCCCTCTACCTCTGCCGCCCGTAAGTTAAGCTGGGCGAAAATCTTGCGGAAGGCGAGGCTGGTGGTAGTGGTTCCCGCCCCACTCGAACCCGTAACGGCAATAACCGGATGTCTGGCAGACATAGCAACTCCCTGACTGGAAAAGTGTAAGATCAGCCATGAAACGCGTTGCGGGGCATGATATTCACCGTCTCATGCAGTTCGGACCATACCAACACCACGTCGCCGCTTTTAAGCTGGCGCTTCACATCGTTGACCTTTTGTTCAAGCGAACGTTCATGTTCACCATAATCGGTGCCTTCGCGCAAGACAAAGCTTTCAATCAGATTATCGAGCGTTTCGGGAGAGAGATCCTGCCAGGGAATAATCATTTTTTACCGTCCAGATAGGCCGTTAACCAGTCGGGTATACGCGTCTCAAGCCACATTTTTGGCCGACGCAGCGTGCCGCCAACAAAGCCCACGTGCCCGCCGAACTCGGTGAGCTGATACTCCACGTTATCCGGCAGATAGTCAGGGGCGGGGATCGAGTGATGATCCATAAACGGATCGTCTTTGGCGTGGATAATCAGCGTTGGTTTCGTGATTTGATTCAGTAAAGGCATGGCGCTGCACTGACGGTAATAGTCAATCGCATCGGCAAAGCCGTGAATTTTCGAGGTGATCAAATCATCAAACTCGCGCAGGCGCTTCACGCGTTTGAGCTGTTGCAGCGTCACAGGCAGCGTATCCGGATAGGCCTTAAGTTTACGTGCGGCGTTGGCTTTCAGCAGGTTGAGCAGATAACGCTGATAGACCCGCGAAAACCCCTTTTCCATATGATAACTGCACTGCTCCAGCATAAAGGGCGCAGAGACAATCACCGCCGCATCCAGCGGTACGGCGTCGCTCTCCTTCGCCAGCAGGCAGGCCAGCATATTCCCGCCCAGCGAATACCCCACCGCTGCCGTTGGTGCCTCGCCGAAATTGTCTCTTAGCCAGCGCAGGAACCAGGAGCCGTCCTCGGTTTCACCCGAGTGATAAATGCGTTTCTGACGGTTAGGCTCGCCGCTGCATCCGCGAAAATGCATCACCACCCCAAGCCAGCCGCGGGCTTTCGCCGCCTCAATGAGACCGTGTGCGTAAGGGCTGTGCAGGCTGCCTTCCAGGCCGTGAAAAACCACCAGACGGGGTTTATGTCTGGCCCGATCCGGATCTTCGCTCCAGGCGAGATCCAAAAAGTCACCGTCCGGCAGGTCAATGCGCTGCCAGTGGGGGTTGAACTGCACCTTGCGGCGGATCAGGCGCGGCAGCATGGTTTGCAGGTGAGGGTTAGCCACACCGCGCATGGGCACGAACTCTGCGCTCTCTTCGGCTGCAATGTCGAAGTCTGAGGGAATGATTTGGGTCATAAGGGCGATGCTGATTCTTGTCAGAAATTAACTATACCTTCCGAATTGTACCCCGTTTAGCCCGTTTTTCCGAAACATGAACTGATCCCGATCACATTTCTTTACCTTGATTATTACTCTCAGGCTAATGATTACGTCCTACGCTTAATTGATGCCTTTCTCACCAGAGCGCACACTTTACTCAACGTTAAGCAAATCAGAATGATGTGCTGAATCAGGAGGTTAATAATGTTATCTGGGCAAACACCCACCCGGCAATGGAACACCCGACGCAGCGAGAAAGCGCGTCGTCTGGCGTCCGTACCGGTGCAGGGCAAGGTACTGCCAACCGGCGATCTTGTCGCCATGCTGGAAAAACTGATCGCACCAGGCGACAAAGTCGTTCTGGAAGGCAACAACCAGAAGCAGGCGGATTTCCTTTCCCGTTCACTGGCCGAAGTGAACCCGCAAATCGTGCACGATCTGCATATGATCATGCCGAGCGTGGGCCGCAGCGAACATCTGGACATCTTTGAGAAAGGCATTGCCCGCAAGCTCGACTTCTCCTTCTCCGGTACGCAAAGCCTGCGCATTTCGCAGCTGCTGGAGGATGGTCAGCTCGAAATCGGGGCGATTCACACCTACATCGAACTCTACTCACGTTTATACGTCGACCTTTCGCCAAACGTGGCGCTGATTGCCGGTTTTAAAGCGGACCGTAAAGGTAACCTCTACACCGGGGCGAGTACCGAAGATACCCCGGCGCTGGTGGAAGCCGCCGCGTTCCACGACGGCATCGTCATCGCACAGGTGAACGAGCTGGTGGACGACGAGTGCGACCTGCCGCGCGTCGATATTCCGGGCTCGTGGATCGATTACGTGGTGGTGGCGGACAAGCCGTTCTTTATTGAACCGCTCTTCACCCGCGACCCGCGCCTGATTAAACAGGAACACATCCTGATGGCGATGATGGCGATTAAAGGCATCTACGCTGAACACCAGGTGCAGTCCCTGAACCACGGGATTGGCTTTAATACCGCAGCGATCGAACTGCTGCTGCCAACCTACGGCGAACAGCTCGGACTCAAAGGAAAAATCTGTAAACACTGGACTTTGAACCCGCATCCAACGCTGATCCCGGCCATCGAAAGCGGCTGGGTGGAGAGCGTCCACTGCTTCGGCGGCGAGCTGGGGATGGAAGAGTACATCCGCGCCCGTCCGGACGTGTTCTTTACCGGTGCTGACGGCTCCATGCGCTCTAACCGCGCCTTCTGTCAGTTGGCTGGTCAGTACGCGGTCGATATGTTTATCGGCTCCACGCTACAGGTTGATGGTTACGCTAACTCCTCAACCGTGACCCGCGGCCGTCTCTCCGGCTTCGGCGGCGCACCAAACATGGGCCACGATCCGCACGGTCGTCGCCACGCCACACCGGCCTGGCTGAACATGATCACCGAGCCTGACCCGATGCAGCGCGGTAAAAAGCTGGTTGTGCAGATGGTGGAAACCTTCCAGGCGGGCGTGAAGCCAACCTTCGTGGAGAAACTCGACGCCGTAGACGTGGCGAAAGCCTCCGGCATGCCGCTGGCGCCGGTCATGATTTACGGCGATGACGTCACCCACGTGCTGACGGAAGAGGGGATTGCTTACCTCTACCGGGCGAAAGATCTGGAAGAGCGTCGCGCCATGGTCGCCGCCGTGGCGGGTATCACCGATATCGGTCTGGGCGTTGACGCCAAACGCGTGGCGGAACTGCGCCAGAGCGGCAAGGTTGTGTATCCGGAAGATATTGGCATTCGTCGTACCGATGCCACCCGCTCTCTGCTGGCTGCGGGCAGCGTGGCTGACCTCGTTGAGTGGTCCGGCGGCCTGTATAACCCACCTGCGAAATTCCGGAGCTGGTAATGAAACTTCTGCCCCAGATCCAGGTTGAAGGCGGTGCCGAATGGCTGGCGCGAACCGCCACGCAGTGTCTGATTGACGAAGCACGTTTAAGCCCGAAGCCCGGTCTGGTGGACAGCCGGGGGAACGGCGCGCATCACGATTTATCGCTTGCGCTGATGGAGCGCTCCGCTCACAGCCTGACCCCCACGTTTCAGGCGCTGGCGCAACAGAGCTGGCAGCGTCCGGCGGATATTGCCCTCAGGCAAACCGTTGGCCGCCTGGGTCGTGAAGGCGAACGGCAGATGATGGCCGCTACCGACGGCGTGAACACACACCGTGGCGCGATCTGGGCGCTGGGATTGCTGGTGAGCGCGGTGGCGATGCTGGGCGGCGATGCCCGGGCGCAAACCGTCGCGAACACCGCCGCTCAGCTGGCGAAACTGCCGGATGACGCGGCGCCGAAAGTATTCAGCAAGGGGTTACGCGTCACGCACCGCTACCGTGTACCGGGCGCGCGTGAAGAGGCTCAGCAGGCGTTTCCGCATATCATGCAGCGCGCGCTGCCGCAGCTTCACCTTAGCCGTCTCAACGGCAGCAGCGAAACGCAGGCCAGACTCGACGCGCTGATGGCGATCATGACCTCGCTCACCGACACCTGCGTGCTGTCACGCGCCGGCATGGAGGGGCTGGATGCCATGCAGAACGGTGCCCGTGCGGTGCTGAACGCGGGAGGATGCGCAACACTTGCGGGGCAGCAGGCGCTGGCGCGGTTAGACCGTCAGATGCTGACGCTTTACGCCTCGCCGGGCGGAGCCGCAGACCTGCTTGCCGCCACGCTGTTTCTTGACCGCGTCGAAACGCCCTATTCAAAGCATTAAGAGGATGTTATGGAAAAAATCACATTGACCGTGCCCGCCAGCCGCGAAGTAAGCGGCAGGGCGCTGGCAGGGGTAGTCGGTTCCGGGGATATGGAGGTGCTTTTCACCGCCGAACCGGGCCAGACCTTAACCATTGATATCACCACCTCCGTCGACAACAGCCGTGGGCGCTGGGAGGCGTTGTTCAATCGCCTGCAAACCGTCAGCAGCCTGCCCGCAGGTAAGCTGACCATCCACGACTTCGGCGCGACGCCGGGCGTGGCACGCATTCGTATCGAACAGGTTTTTGAAGGGGTGAACCATGCGTGATGACAGCAGCTTTATCGAATTAAAAGCGCGCCAGCGTGCGCAGGCGCTGCTCGACGACGGCAGCTACCGCGAACTGCTGGATCCGTTTGAAGGCATTATCTCTCCGTGGCTTGGGCCACAGGGGATTGTTCCTCAGGCCGATGACGGCATGGTAGTCGCGAAAGGGACCATCAACGGCCAGCCTGCAGTGGTGGTGGCGATTGAAGGCACCTTCCAGGGCGGCAGCATGGGCGAAGTGTCCGGTGCCAAAATGGCGGCGGCGCTGGAGCTGGCGGCGGAAGATAACCGCAACGGCATTCCGACTCAGGCGGTACTGTGCCTCGAAACCGGCGGCGTACGTTTGCAGGAAGCCAACCTTGGCCTGGCGGCGATTGCCGATATCCACGCCGCGATCGTTGACCTGCGTCGCTATACCCCGGTTGTCGGGATTGTCGCCGGGACCGTGGGCTGCTTCGGCGGGATGTCTATCGCCGCGGCGCTGTGCAGCTACCTGATTGTAACCCGCGAAGCGCGTCTTGGCCTCAACGGCCCGCAGGTTATTGAGCAGGAAGCGGGCATTGAAGAGTATGACTCCCGCGACCGTCCGTTTATCTGGAGCATGACCGGCGGCGAAGTGCGCTATGAAAGCGGACTGGTGGACGCGCTGGTGGGCGACGGCGTGAACGCGGTGAAAGCCGCGATGAACGAAGCCATCGCCAAAGGCGTACCGGCGAAACATCGCACCGATAACTATGACGATTACCTGAACCGTCTGACGAATTTCGACACCCGCAAACAGGCCGATGCCGAACAGATTAAAGCGCTTTTTGCCCGGGAGGTGAAATGATGACTAACTCAATTAGCCGTGGCGAACTCTGGCTGGAAACTCTGGCCCCGAACGCGAAACGTCTGGAGGGGTTATGCCCGTCCGTGCAGGCCGCAGACGGCGAGCTAAACGGTGAAACGGTGCGTTTTGTCGCCGTGGTGCCGGACGCCAACAACCACTTCCCGCGCGCGGCGCAAGGGGAAGTCGGCCTGCTGGAAGGATGGACGCTGGCAAAAGTGGTCAGCGAAACCGTCGCCGCTGACGCCGATAAAGCCGTGAAGCGCCCGATTGTGGCGGTGATCGATGTCCCAAGCCAGGCCTATGGCCGTCGCGAAGAGGCGTTTGGTATCCACCAGGCGCTGGCCGGCGCCGCTGCCGCCTATGCCAATGCGCGGCTGGCGGGGCATCCGGTGATTGGTCTTATCGTCGGTAAGGCCATGTCCGGCGCGTTTCTGGCGCACGGCTATCAGGCCAACCGCCTGATTGCCTTCAACGATAAAGGCGTGCTGATCCATGCCATGGGCAAAGAGTCTGCGGCGCGCATTACGCTGCGTACCGTGGAGGCGCTGGAAAAACTGGCGGCAACCATTCCGCCAATGGCGTACGACATCAGCAACTACGCCACGCTGGGGCTGCTCTCCGACCTGCTGGATATCAGCAACCCGGATGCCCCTTCCGAAAGCGATCTGACGCGGGTGAAAACTACCCTGCAACAGGCCATCAGCGACGCTCGTCAGGACACCACGTTGAAAAACCGTCTGGGTGCTGACAACCGCCGCAGCTCGGCGCTCGTACGTGAACGTATGCGAGCCAGCTGGTAAGTAAAAAGAGACCTGCCAGATGCATTACCCCGTGGGCGCGCCCGTTGCGTCCACGCGGGAACCTGCATCCTGAAAATAATAAACATCGCGCCAGTGCTTAAACTTTTTTACTACAGGTGATTTATGACTTACGTAATTGTTCATGCTCTTGCACCGATTTTCGTCATCATGCTGCTGGGATTCTGGGCCGGTAAAGCAAAGATGGTCGATAACAAAAATGTTTCCCTGCTGAATATCTTCGTTATGGATTTTGCACTCCCTGCCGCGCTGTTCAGCGCCACCGTGCAAACCCCGTGGACCGGCATTGTGGCGCAGTCGCCGCTGATCCTGGTTCTCACCCTGGCGATGTGGATCACCTATGCGGCCATCTACTTCCTCGCCACCAAAGTCTTTAAAAAATCTCCGCAGGATGCGGCCGTACTGACGCTGACCGTCGCTCTGCCAAACTATGCGGCGCTCGGCCTGCCGATTCTGGGCAGCGTGCTGGGTGAAAGTTCTTCTACTTCACTCTCCGTGGCGGTCTCCATCGCCTGTGGTTCGGTGCTGATGACCCCGTTCTGCCTGCTTATTCTGGAGCGTGAGAAAGCCCGCGCCGAAGGCACTAACTCCGGTTCAACGCTTTCCATGCTGCCGGTGCTGATGTGGCGCTCCATTAAAAAACCGATCGTGATGGGCCCGCTACTGGGTGTGATCCTGTCCGCTATCGGCATCAAAATGCCAGAGCTGGTACTGGCGGCGATTAAACCTCTGGGACTGTCCGCGACCGCTGCGGCGCTGTTCCTGACCGGGGTGATCCTCTCCGCGCGTAAGCTTCAGATCAACACCATGGTGATCACTTCCACTATCGCCAAGCTGCTGATCCAGCCAGCGATTGCCTGGGGTATCGTTTTAATCTTCGGTCTGCACGGCTCCGTGGCGATCACCGCCATCCTGATGATTGCGCTGTCTGCGGGCTTCTTTGGCGTGGTGTTCGGTAACCGCTTTGGCGTGCAGTCGCCGGATGCTGAAGCCGTGCTGCTGTTGAGCTCCATACTGTGTATCCTGTCGCTGCCGCTGTTTATCTCGCTGACTTCAGGAATGTAATCATGACCACAACATTACGCCCACACGACCTCATCTGGCTTACCGCGCGCGACGCCCTGGAAGGGATTACCGAATCCTGGGTAGATGCGGCCTGGCATACCGGGCTACCGGTAGTGGTGCGGCGTGATGTTGATAATGAAGGCCGTATTCCCGTTGGCGTGCGCGGATTGCGCCGCGACCAGCGGGCGGCCGGATGGGTGAAGCCTGAGAACGTGTTGCGCGTGGTGTCGCCCGAAGAGTTGAGCGTTGCCGCCGACCTGCTGCGTTCGCCGTTTGTCACTCAGCCGCCGGTTCAGGTGGCGCTTCAGCTTGCGCAGCAGTCGTGGCCGTGGACGTGGGGGATAACCGGCAGTACGGGTTACGCGCTGGCGACCGGCATTCCGGTGATCCACGCCGATAGCGATCTCGATCTGCTGATCCGCGCCCCGCGTACCGTTTCCCCTGAGGCGTTTACTGACTGGCAGGCTCAGCTCAGCCGTGCGTTGTGCCGGGTGGATACGCAGGTGGACACGCCCGAGGGCGGATTCGCGCTGGCAGAATGGTTACGCGACGGCAAAACGCTGCTAAAAACGCAATGTGGACCGCGCCTGGTAGCGGATCCATGGCACAGGGAGGAGTAATGAAAATACTGTTTACCTTTCCGGGGCAGGGCACACAGCACGAAGGTATGCTGCAAAACCTGCCGGGAACGGAGCTGGAGCAGGCCCGTGCTGTGCTGGGGGCGGAAGTCGATACCTTGGACAGCGCATCCTCGTTAACCCACACCCGTGCGGTTCAGCTTTCACTGCTGATTGCCGGCGTGGCCTGGGCGCGCGAGCTGGAACGTCGCGGCGTGTCGCCGGATATTGTCAGCGGTCTGTCCATTGGCGCTTATCCTGCGGCGGTTATCGCAGGCTCGCTGGACTTTACGGATGCGCTGAAGCTGGTGGCGCTGCGCGGTGATTTGATGGAGCAGGCGTATCCGCACGGCTACGGCCTGACGGCGATTATGGGGTTGACCCTGCCGCAGGTGGAAAACCTGATTCAGGGGACTGGAACCTATATCGCTAACCTGAACGCCGAAACGCAGATCGTGATTGCCGGAACCGATGACGGTATGGCGCAGGTGGCGGAGCGCGCGCTGGCGAAGGGTGCAAGCAAGGCCAAACGGCTGGCGGTGAGCGTGCCATCGCACTGCGCGCTGCTGGCGGAACCGGCGAAGAAGCTGGCAGCGGCGTTTGAATCGGTCACGCTTTCCCGTCCCCGCTGCGCGTACCTGAGCGGCAGTACCGGACGCGTGCTCTGGCAGCCGGAGAAAATTGCCGACGATCTGGCAATGAACATGGCGCGAACCGTGCGCTGGCAGGAGGCGGTGATTTCCGCTAACGAGCGTGAAGCGCGGCTGGCGATTGAGATGCCGCCGGGAGGCATATTAACCTGCCTGACGCGGCAGGCGGCGTGGGAAGGCGAATCCATTTCGCTGGAGCGCAGCGGGGTGGACGTGGCGGTGCATCTGGCGGGGCGGCTTCGTGCGTGAGTTTTTTTGCCCGGTGGCGGCTGCGCCTTACCGGGCCTACGGGTTCGGTTGTATTATTTTGTAGGCCGGGTAAGACGCAACGCGTCGCCACCCGGCAAGGCCTCAGGCTCCGTCCTGCAAACTTCTGGCGTACATCCGCCCTTCCGCGGCCAATGCTCGCAGGCTCGGATCCTGCTCGCGGTTGCGGGCAAAGACGATCGCAATCAGCTGCTGCATCTGGTACGGCTGTGCCAGCTTCAGTAGCTGCACCGAATTTTCGTACACTTTCTTCATCCTGCCCGGCATCAGCGTAAACCCGACCCCCGCCTGTACCAGGCTCAGCATCGAGAAAATATCGTTTACCCGCGTCACAATCTCCGGCTCGAAACCGGCAATATGAAACGCTTCCTGAAACCCGGCGTAAGTGGCGAACCCTTCCGCGAGGGCGACAAACTTCTGATCTTTATAGTCACGCAGATCGGCGGGACCGCTGGTATTCAGCGTGGCAGAGGCCGGTGCGGCAAGGAAAATATCGTCATGGAACAGGGGCAGCACTTCGAGGCTGTTACGGTCGATATCGCTCTCGGAGATAGAGATTAAAATCGCATCCAGCGACCCCTCATCCAGCATATGGAGCAGGGTTTCGTTCGAGCCCATCGTCAGATCCATCTCCAGATCCGGACGGCGCAGCTTCATGCCCATTATCAGGCGCGGCACGGTTTCCAGCGTCAGCGAGTAAAGCGTACCGACGCGCAACCGTCCCTGGCCGATACCGGCAATCTTGCGCGACTCTTCCAGCCCGCGCTCCATCACCTGCATCACCTCCTGACAATACTCCAGCAGCGTCCATGCGGAGGGGAGGGCAATCAGGTTACGCCCTTTGTGAGCAAAGAGCGGGCAGCGGACGTTCTCTTCGAGGGTATGCAGCGCGCGGTGCACGCTGACACCGCTCAGGCCGAGCGTTTCGGCGGTACGTGCGATATTGCCCTTGTCCATGAACGTCATGAAGATGCTGAGCTTACGGAATGTAATCTCGCTCGTGGTATCGAAGCCCATAACCCTCCCGGCGTGTTAGTCGGCTTGCAGCATCGCTTCCAGCTGTTCCTGCGCGTCCAGCCATGCCATTTCGCACTCTTCGAGACTGGATTTGGTTTTCGCCTGCGTTTGCAGACAGTCCGTCAGCTCCGCTTTGCGGCTCTGATCGTACAGTTCGCTGTCGCCCAGCTTCTCTTCGACGGCGGCAAGCGTGGCGTTAAGCTTTTCCATCTCTTTTTCGAGACGGGTAATCTCTTTACGCAGCGGCTGAGTCTGGGTGCGCAGTTCCGCTTCACGGCGCTTCTGGTCTTTACGCGCCTGGGCGCTGTTGGCGTTGTCTTTCGCTGACTCTTCCGGCTGGTTTTCCTGCTTCTGCACGTCCGTCAGCCACTGCTGGTAATCTTCCAGGTCGCCGTCGAACGGTTCCACTTTGCCGCCGTGAACCAGATAGAGATCGTCGGTGGTGGAGCGGATCAGGTGGCGATCGTGCGAAACGACAACCAGCGCCCCTTCGAACTCGATCAGCGCTTCGGTCAGCGCCTGACGCATGTCGAGATCGAGGTGGTTGGTCGGTTCATCGAGCAGCAGCAGGTTTGGACGCTGCCAGACGATCAGCGCCAGCACCAGACGCGCTTTTTCGCCGCCGGAGAAACGCGCTGTATTTTCAGTCACCTTATCGCCCTGGAAGCCAAAGCCGCCGAGGTAGTCGCGCAGCTTCTGCTCCATCTCCTGCGGCGCCAGGCGCGCCAGGTGCTGGATCGGCGATTCATCGGCGCGTAAAAATTCCAGCTGATGCTGAGCGAAGTAGCCAAGCTTGATGCCCTTCGCCAGCCCGATTTCGCCGCTGACCGGGTTAAGCTCGCCCGCCAGCAGCTTGATCAGCGTCGATTTACCGGCGCCGTTACGCCCCAGCAGACCGATGCGTGAACCCGGCACCAGGTTGAGCTTGATAGAGTCGAGAATAATGCGATCGCCATAGCCCGCGCTCACTTTTTCCATCTTCAGCAGCGGGTTCGGCAGGCTCTCCGGCTCGCGGAAGCTGAAGTGGAACGGGTTATCCACGTGCGCGGGGGCGATCATCTCCATGCGTTCCAGCATTTTGACGCGGCTCTGCGCCTGCTTGGCTTTTGACGCCTTGGCCTTGAAGCGATCCACAAAGCTTTGCAGGTGCGCCACGCGCTGCTGCTGGCTTTCATACATCGCCTGCTGCTGGGCGAGGCGCGTCGCGCGCTGGCGCTCGAAAGAGCTGTAGTTGCCGGTGTACTCGAACAGGCTTTGCTGTTCGATATGAATGATTTTATCCACCACCGGGTCGAGGAAGTCGCGGTCGTGGGAGATCAGAATCAGAGTGCCCTGATAGCTCTTGAGCCACTTCTCCAGCCAAATAACCGCATCGAGATCGAGGTGGTTGGTCGGTTCATCGAGCAGCAGGAGGTCAGAGCGGCAGATCAGCGCCTGCGCCAGGTTAAGGCGCATACGCCAGCCACCCGAGAAATCGCTCACCGGGCGTTCAAGCTGTTCGTTGCTGAAGCCCAGGCCGTGCAGCAGGCTGGAGGCGCGGGAGCGAATGGTCCAGGCGTCGATGGCGTCCAGCTTGCCGTGGACGGTGGCGATGGCGTGGCCGTCGTTGCGCTCGTTGGCGGCGTTGAGCTCCGCTTCGAGCTTGCGGTATTCACGGTCGCCGTCGATAACATAGTCGAGCGCCGGTTCGCTCAGCGCGGGGGTCTCCTGGTTTACCCAGGCGAGCTGCCAGTTGCCTGGGAAGGTAAAGTTCCCGCCATCCGCGCTTATCTCGTTTTTCAGCAGTGCCAGCAGGGTGGATTTACCGCAGCCGTTTTTGCCGACCAGCCCCACTTTCTGGCCCGGGTTGATGGTAGCAGTCGCGTTATCCAGCAGGACGCGCACGCCGCGACGAATTTGTAACGAGGAGAAAACAATCATAGAAGCGCCGTATGTTCCGACTATGTTAATTTGTCATTATGATAATGTAAGGTGTGGGCCAATTTCCCCACCGGGCCGCCATGGTAGCCCAAAACGACAACAATACACAAAAACAGAACCGGGAGGGGAGTGATGTCTCAGACAGCGAAAGTGCTGCTGCTGTATGCCCATCCGGAATCACAGGACTCGGTGGCAAACCGGGTGCTGCTTAAGCCGGCCACACAGCTCAGTAACGTAACGGTGCACGATCTCTACGCGCACTATCCCGATTTCTTTATTGATATTCCTTACGAGCAGGAACTGCTGCGTCAGCACGACGTGATTGTGTTCCAGCATCCGCTTTATACCTATAGCTGTCCGGCGCTGCTGAAAGAGTGGCTGGACCGCGTGCTGAGCCGGGGCTTTTCCAGCGGGGTGGGGGGCAACCAACTGGCGGGAAAGTACTGGCGGAGTGTCATCACCACCGGTGAGCCGGAAAGCGCTTACCGTCACGACGGGCTGAACCGTTACCCCATGAGCGACATTCTGCGGCCGTTTGAGCTGACGGCGGCGATGTGCCGTATGCACTGGATGAGCCCGATTATTATCTACTGGGCACGGCGGCAGGATCCGAAAGCGCTGGCGAGCCATGCCAGGGCCTATGGCGAATGGCTGGCGTCACCGATTCCGGCGGGAGGACGCTAATGAACGGTTCGAATTTACTCCTCGCCGGGGTGCTGTTTTTGTTTGCCGCCGTCGTCGCGGTCCCCCTTGCCGCGCGTCTCGGCATTGGCGCGGTGCTGGGCTATTTGCTGGCGGGGATAGCCATTGGTCCCTGGGGGCTTGGGTTTATCAGCGATGTGGATGAAATTCTCCACTTCTCCGAGCTGGGCGTGGTGTTCCTGATGTTCATCATCGGGCTTGAGCTTAATCCGTCCAAGCTGTGGCAACTGCGGCAATCTATTTTTGGCGTCGGGGCGGCGCAGGTGTTGCTCAGCGCCGCCATTCTGGCGGGCCTGCTGATGCTGACGCAGTTTTCCTGGCAGGCCGCGGTGATTGGCGGGATCGGTCTTGCAATGTCGTCGACGGCGATGGCGCTTCAGCTGATGCGCGACAAAGGGATGAACCGCAACGAGGCGGGGCAACTGGGCTTTTCGGTGCTGCTGTTCCAGGATTTAGCGGTGATCCCGGCGCTGGCGCTGGTGCCGCTGCTGGCAGGCTCCGGAGACGATCATTTCGACTGGATGAAGATCTCCATGAAGGTGCTGGCCTTCGCGGGGATGCTGATCGGCGGACGGTTTTTACTGCGTCCAGTGTTCCGGTTTATTGCGGCATCCGGCGTACGCGAGGTCTTCACCGCCGCAACGCTGCTGCTGGTGCTTGGTTCAGCGCTGTTTATGGATGCGCTGGGGCTGTCGATGGCGCTCGGGACGTTTATCGCCGGGGTGCTGCTTGCGGAAAGCGAGTACCGCCACGAGCTGGAGACCGCCATCGATCCGTTTAAGGGGCTGCTGTTAGGGCTGTTCTTTATCTCGGTGGGTATGGCGCTTAATCTTGGCGTGCTCTATACCCATCTGCTGTGGGTTATTGCGAGTGTCGCCGTGCTGGTGGCGGTCAAAACGCTGGTGCTGTATCTCCTCGCGAGGATTTACGGGCTGCGCAGCTCGGAAAGGATGCAGTTTTCCAGCGTGTTAAGTCAGGGCGGAGAGTTTGCGTTTGTGCTGTTTTCCACTGCGTCGTCACAGAAGCTGTTTAAAGATGACCAGATGGCGCTGCTGCTGGTGACGGTCACGCTGTCGATGATGACCACGCCGCTGCTGATGAAGCTGGTGGACAAACTGCTGTCGCGCCGTCTTAATCCCGCAGACGATGAAGACGAAGCGCCGTGGGTGGAAGATGATAAACCGCAGGTGATCGTCGTGGGCTTTGGCCGCTTCGGACAGGTGATTGGTCGCCTGTTGATGGCAAATAAAATGCGCATTACGGTGCTGGAGCGCGATATCAGCGCAGTCAACCTGATGCGCAAATATGGTTATAAGGTGTACTACGGGGATGCGACGCAGCTTGAGCTGTTGCGCTCGGCGGGCGCAGAGGCTGCGGAGTCCATCGTCATCACCTGTAACGATCCGGAAGACACAATGAAGCTGGTGGAGCTGTGCCAGCAGCATTTCCCGCATCTGCATATTCTGGCGCGTGCGCGCGGAC
The DNA here is from genome assembly GCF_015159675.1 of Enterobacter cloacae complex sp. S2. Taxonomy (NCBI): domain Bacteria; kingdom Pseudomonadati; phylum Pseudomonadota; class Gammaproteobacteria; order Enterobacterales; family Enterobacteriaceae; genus Enterobacter; species Enterobacter cloacae complex sp. S2. Next base: position 7,971 of record NZ_JADDTS010000031.1, on the reverse strand, counting down.
GTGTTGAGGCTCACGAACTTTTGCAGGCGGGTGTGAAACACTTCTCCCGCGAAACCTTCTCCAGCGCGCTGGAGCTGGGGCGCAAGGCGCTGGTTTCGCTGGGTATGCATCCTCACCAGGCGCAACGCGCCCAGATGCATTTCCGCCGGCTGGATATGCGAATGCTGCGTGAACTGATGCCTGTGCACAGCGACACGGCGCAGATCTCCCGCGTGCGGGAAGCGCGTCGCGAACTGGAGGAGATCTTCCAGCGTGAGATGCAACAGGAACGACGCCAGCTCGACGGCTGGGATGAATTTGAATAAAGGGTAACGAAAGATGGCTTTACGTAAACGCTTTATCGCGGGCGCAAAATGCCCGTCTTGCCAGGCGCAAGATACGCTGGCCATGTGGCGGGAGAATAATATCGATATTGTTGAATGTGTTAAGTGCGGTCACCAGATGCGTGAGGCCGACAAAGAAGCCCGCGATCACGTTCGCAAAGAAGAGCAAGTGATCGGCATTTTTCATCCAGACTAGCGATATGCTCTGAGTTTTTTTAAGCTTAAGGGTACACGGGTGCAGAATTCCGCTACAATCTGCGCCAGCAATTTTCCCACGCTCAGGAGATATCATGAAAGTAGCAAAAGACCTGGTGGTCAGCCTGGCCTATCAGGTACGTACAGAAGACGGTGTGTTGGTTGATGAGTCTCCGGTGAGTGCGCCGCTGGACTACCTGCATGGTCACGGTTCCCTGATTTCCGGCCTGGAAACGGCGCTGGAAGGTCATGAAGTTGGCGACAAATTCGACGTTGCTGTCGGCGCGAACGACGCTTACGGTCAGTATGATGACAACCTGGTTCAGCGCGTTCCTAAAGACGTGTTCATGGGCGTTGACGAGTTGCAGGTTGGCATGCGCTTCCTGGCTGAAACTGACCAGGGTCCGGTTCCGGTTGAAATCACAGAAGTTGAAGACGACCACGTTGTGGTTGACGGCAACCACATGCTGGCTGGTCAGAACCTGAAGTTCAACGTAGAAGTTGTTGCTATCCGTGAAGCGACCGAAGAAGAGCTGGCTCATGGCCACGTTCATGGTGCGCACGGTCACGACCATGACCACGATCACGGCCACGACGGCTGCTGCGGTGGTCACGGCCACGATCATGGTCATGACCACGGCCACGGTAAAGGTGGTTGCGGTAACGGCGGCTGCGGCTGCCACTGATTCCGTACTGCGGAAAATAAAAAAGCGGGATAATCCCGCTTTTTTTACGCCTCAATAATGAGGTGGTGGCGTCTCTTCAGCCTGAGAGGCGATGTGCGACGACTGCGTTGCCTTCACTTTTTCAGTGAGAAGTCGCATCAAATCGCGCATTTTTGCCATTTCAAGCTCATGAGCCGTCACGGTCTGGTTCAGTTCTTCGATGGTGATGTCCTGAAAAGCCAGGCGGCTTTCCAGCTCAGCCAGTCTCGCTTCGATCGTTGTATCCTTCATCATTCACCTCGTTTATCTCTCATGCGCCATAATGGACCAGCGGCGGCGAAGTTTATCTGACTTTTTCCTTAAGTACAGTATCCATCTCCCTGACAAGAAACTTATTTAAACAAAAATAGTCTGAAAAGAAGCGACATTCGGGGGAGTCTGTCTGTAGATTTCTTCCACAACGTTTTATAGTACGTCACTCATTTACGTTTAACACTGGGGTGAGAGACCTCAGGTCCTGGAGATATGGATGAAATCACTGTTTAAAGTTACGCTGCTGGCGACCACTATGGCTGTAGCGCTCAATGCGCCGCTGTCTTTCGCTGCTGATACTGCTGCGAAGCCTGCTGCGACTACAGACAGCAAAGCGGCATTCAAGAATGACGACCAGAAATCCGCCTACGCACTTGGCGCGTCTCTGGGCCGTTACATGGAAAACTCTCTGAAAGAACAAGAGAAACTGGGCATCAAACTGGACAAAAACCAGCTGATCGCAGGGGTTCAGGATGCGTTCGCAGACAAGAGCAAACTGTCTGACCAGGAAATCGAGCAGACTCTGCAAGCGTTTGAAGCGCGCGTGAAAGGCGCCGCTCAGACCAAGATGGAAGCAGACGCTAAAGATAACGAAGCGAAAGGCAAAGCCTACCGCGATAAGTTCGCTAAAGAGAAAGGCGTTAAAACGTCTTCTACTGGCCTGATCTATAAAGTTGAGAAAGAAGGTACCGGCGACGCGCCTAAAGACAGCGACACCGTTGTAGTTAACTACAAAGGTACGCTGATCGACGGTAAAGAATTCGATAATTCTTATACTCGCGGTGAGCCTCTCTCCTTCCGTCTGGACGGTGTGATCCCGGGCTGGACCGAAGGCCTGAAGAACATCAAGAAAGGCGGTAAAATCAAGCTGGTCATCCCACCGGATCTGGCTTACGGCAAAACCGGCGTTCCGGGTATCCCGGCTAACTCTACGCTGGTATTTGATGTAGAACTGCTGGACATCAAACCGGCGCCGAAAGCGGATGCGAAAACAGACGCACCGGCTGACGACAAAGCCGCAGCAGCTAAGAAGTAATGCTGAAAAAAACCGCCGCCTTTACAGGCGGCGGTTTTTTTATTGTGGGGCAGATATAATTAACACTGGAAAGCGTTATACACGCTGTATTAATTTAGTTGTCCGTGTAGATAATGAGCCTGCCCTGAAAACCTAACGACAGGCTCCTGAAAAGGAGTGTTTTTTTCATGTCCAGGTCGCTTTTAACCAACGAAACCAGTGAACTTGATTTGCTGGATCAACGTCCATTTGACCAGACCGACTTCGATATTCTGAAATCCTACGAAGCGGTAGTGGACGGGTTAGCGATGCTCATTGGTTCCCACTGCGAAATCGTATTGCATTCCCTGCAAGATCTTAAGTGTTCCGCTATCCGCATTGCGAATGGTGAGCACACTGGCCGTAAAATTGGTTCGCCAATCACCGACCTTGCATTGCGTATGTTGCATGACATGACCGGCGCGGACAGCAGCGTCTCAAAATGCTATTTCACCCGCGCCAAAAGCGGCGTGCTGATGAAATCAGAAACGATCGCGATTCGAAACCGCGAACACCGGGTGATCGGTCTGCTGTGCATCAACATGAACCTTGATGTGCCATTCTCGCAAATCATGAGCACTTTCATTCCGCCAGAAACGCCGGACGTGGGCTCATCGGTGAACTTTGCCTCTTCTGTTGAGGATCTCGTGACACAGACGCTGGAGTTCACCATTGAAGAGGTGAATGCCGATCGCAACGTATCCAACAACGCCAAGAATCGTCAGATCGTCCTGAACCTCTATGAGAAAGGGATTTTTGATATCAAAGATGCCATCAACCAGGTGGCCGATCGCCTGAATATCTCCAAACACACGGTTTACCTCTATATTCGCCAGTTCAAAAGCGGCGACTTCCTGGGGCAAGACAAGTAATGCGTTTTGCGTTAATGGTGACGGGCCCGGCGTACGGTACCCAGCAGGCCAGCAGCGCGCTACAGTTTGCCCATGCGCTGCTTGATGCCGGTCATGAACTGGCAAGCGTCTTCTTCTATCGTGAAGGGGTCTATAACGCGAACCAGTTTACGTCCCCGGCGAGCGATGAGTTTGACCTTGTGCGCGCCTGGCAAAAATTAAACGAAACGCAGGGCGTCGACCTGCATATCTGCGTCGCGGCGGCACTGCGTCGCGGCGTGACGGATGCGACTGAAGCCGAACGCCTTGGTCTGGCGGGGGCTAACCTGCAACCGGGCTTTTCGCTCAGCGGATTAGGCGCATTAGCACAGGCGGCGTTGACCTGCGACAGAGTGGTGCAATTTTGATGAAGCGCGTAGCGTTTGTTTTTACTTCTGCCCCGCATGGCAGCGCTTCAGGCCGGGAAGGGCTGGATGCATTGCTGGCGACCTCGGCTTTAACCGAAGATATTGGCGTCTTCTTTTTAGGCGATGGCGTATTCCAGCTTCTGGCAGGCCAACAACCGCAGGCTATTCTTGCGCGCGACTACATTGCGACCTTTAAAGTTCTGCCGCTCTATGACATTGAAACCTTCTATGTGTGCGCCGACTCGCTGGCCGCTCGTGGGTTAAATGAGAAAATACCGTTCGTGCTGGACGTGACGATCCTGACATCTTCTGCGCTGCGCGAACAACTTTCTCACTACGATACCGTTCTGACTTTCTGAGGCTATCATGCTCCATACCCTGAGCCGTTCACCGTGGCAATGCGATATCGACACGTTACTGAGCATGCTGCGCGAAGGCGATGATCTGCTGCTGATTCAGGATGGCGTGCTCGCGGCGCTTGATGGCAGCCGTTTTGTTGAAATCCTCGCTAATGCCCCCATAACAGTCTCTGCGCTTAAAGAGGATCTGGATGCGCGGGGTCTTTCTGGTCAAATTTCAGCCAAAATTGACGTGGTTGGCTATACTGATTTCGTCAATCTTACTGTGACGCACGCCAGTCAAATGAACTGGTGATTTGAGATCGCTGTATATTTCTTGACACCTTTTCGACGTAGCCCTAAAATTTCGCGTCCTCATATTGTATGAGGTCGTTTTATTACGTGTTTACGAAGCAAAAGCTAAAACCAGGAGCTATTTAATGGCAACAGTTAACCAGCTGGTACGCAAACCACGTGCACGCAAAGTTGCAAAAAGCAACGTGCCTGCGCTGGAAGCCTGCCCGCAGAAACGTGGCGTATGTACTCGTGTATATACCACCACTCCTAAAAAACCAAACTCCGCACTGCGTAAAGTATGCCGTGTGCGTTTGACTAACGGTTTCGAAGTGACTTCCTACATCGGTGGTGAAGGTCACAACCTTCAGGAGCACTCCGTGATCCTGATCCGTGGCGGTCGTGTTAAAGACCTTCCGGGTGTTCGTTACCACACCGTTCGTGGTGCGCTGGACTGCTCAGGTGTTAAAGACCGTAAGCAGGCTCGCTCCAAGTACGGCGTGAAGCGTCCTAAGGCTTAATGGTTCTCCGTTAAGTAAGGCCAAACTGATTTATCTTAATGTCAAACTAAACTCGTAGAGTTTTGGACAATCCTGAATTAACAACGGAGTAATCCCATGCCACGTCGTCGCGTCATTGGTCAGCGTAAAATTCTTCCAGATCCGAAATTCGGATCAGAACTGCTGGCAAAATTTGTAAATATCCTGATGGTAGATGGTAAAAAATCTACTGCAGAAGCAATCGTATACAGCGCGCTGGAGACCCTGGCTCAGCGTTCTGGTAAAAATGAACTGGAAGCTTTCGAAGTCGCTCTCGACAACGTGCGCCCGACTGTAGAAGTTAAGTCTCGCCGCGTTGGTGGTTCTACTTATCAGGTTCCAGTTGAAGTTCGTCCGGTTCGTCGTAATGCTCTGGCAATGCGTTGGATCGTTGAAGCTGCTCGTAAACGCGGTGATAAATCCATGGCTCTGCGTCTGGCGAACGAACTTTCTGATGCTGCAGAAAACAAAGGTACTGCAGTTAAGAAACGTGAAGACGTTCACCGTATGGCAGAAGCCAACAAGGCGTTCGCACACTACCGTTGGTAATCCCTTCGGAGTCGTAGTCACCAGGCGGGCGCTTCAGAGAAGCCGCCCGCTCTGGCTAACTTAACTGAACGCCTAAAGATATAAACGAGGAATCAAATGGCTCGTACAACACCCATCGCACGCTACCGTAACATCGGTATCAGTGCGCACATCGACGCCGGTAAAACCACTACTACCGAACGTATTCTGTTCTACACCGGTGTAAACCATAAAATCGGTGAAGTTCATGACGGCGCAGCCACCATGGACTGGATGGAACAGGAGCAGGAGCGTGGTATTACTATCACCTCCGCAGCGACTACTGCTTTCTGGTCAGGTATGGCTAAGCAGTACGAACCGCATCGCGTAAACATCATCGACACCCCAGGGCACGTTGACTTCACCATCGAAGTAGAACGTTCCATGCGTGTTCTTGACGGCGCGGTAATGGTTTATTGCGCAGTTGGTGGTGTTCAGCCTCAGTCTGAAACCGTATGGCGTCAGGCTAACAAATATAAAGTTCCACGCATCGCGTTCGTTAACAAAATGGACCGTATGGGTGCTAACTTCCTGAAAGTTGTTGGCCAGATCAAAACCCGTCTGGGCGCGAACCCTGTTCCGCTTCAGTTGGCAATTGGTGCTGAAGAAGGCTTCACCGGTGTTATCGACCTGGTGAAAATGAAAGCCATCAACTGGAACGAAGCAGATGCGGGCGTTACCTTCGAATACGAAGATATCCCGGCAGAGATGCAGGACCTGGCTGACGAATGGCACCAGAACCTGATCGAATCCGCAGCAGAAGCTTCTGAAGAGCTGATGGAGAAATACCTGGGTGGTGAAGAACTGACTGAGCAAGAGATCAAATCTGCTCTGCGTCAGCGTGTTCTGAACAACGAAATCATCCTGGTAACCTGTGGTTCTGCGTTCAAGAACAAAGGTGTTCAGGCAATGCTGGATGCGGTAGTTGACTACCTGCCATCCCCGGTTGACGTTCCTGCGATCAACGGCATCCTGGACGACGGTAAAGATACTCCGGCTGAGCGTCACGCAAGTGATGACGAGCCGTTCTCTGCGCTGGCGTTCAAAATTGCTACCGACCCATTCGTGGGTAACCTGACCTTCTTCCGCGTTTACTCTGGTGTGGTTAACTCCGGTGACACCATCCTGAACTCCGTGAAATCGGCGCGTGAACGTTTTGGCCGTATCGTACAGATGCACGCTAACAAACGTGAAGAGATCAAAGAAGTTCGTGCGGGCGACATCGCTGCTGCTATCGGTCTGAAAGACGTGACTACTGGTGACACCCTGTGTGACCCGGATCACCCGATCATTCTGGAGCGTATGGAATTCCCTGAGCCGGTAATCTCCATCGCGGTTGAACCAAAAACCAAAGCTGACCAGGAAAAAATGGGTCTGGCTCTGGGCCGTCTGGCGAAAGAAGACCCATCATTCCGCGTATGGACTGATGAAGAATCTAACCAGACCATCATCGCTGGTATGGGTGAACTGCACCTGGACATCATCGTTGACCGTATGAAGCGTGAATTCAACGTTGAAGCGAACGTGGGTAAACCTCAGGTTGCTTACCGCGAAGCGATTCGCGCGAAAGTTACCGATGTTGAAGGTAAACACGCTAAGCAGTCTGGTGGTCGCGGTCAGTACGGTCACGTTGTGATCGACATGTACCCACTGGAGCCGGGCTCTAACCCTAAAGGTTACGAGTTCATCAACGACATCAAAGGTGGTGTAATTCCTGGCGAATACATCCCTGCCGTTGATAAAGGTATCCAGGAGCAGCTGAAAGCTGGTCCTCTGGCTGGTTACCCGGTTGTAGACATGGGTGTTCGTCTGCACTTCGGTTCTTACCACGACGTTGACTCCTCTGAACTGGCGTTTAAACTGGCTGCGTCTATTGCCTTTAAAGAAGGCTTTAAGAAAGCAAAACCAGTTCTGCTTGAGCCAATCATGAAGGTTGAAGTAGAAACTCCGGAAGAGAACACCGGTGACGTTATCGGTGACTTGAGCCGTCGTCGCGGTATGCTGCGTGGTCAGGAATCCGAAGTAACTGGCGTTAAGATCCACGCTGAAGTTCCGCTGTCTGAAATGTTCGGATATGCAACTCAGCTGCGTTCTCTGACCAAAGGTCGTGCATCATACACTATGGAATTCCTGAAGTATGATGATGCGCCGAACAACGTTGCTCAGGCCGTTATCGAAGCCCGTGGTAAGTAATCCACAGGATTAAAACCTAAGTCCCGTGCTCTCTCCGAAGGGGAGAGCACTATAGTAAGGAATATAGCCGTGTCTAAAGAAAAATTTGAACGTACAAAACCGCACGTCAACGTTGGTACTATCGGCCACGTTGACCATGGTAAAACTACCCTGACTGCTGCAATCACTACCGTACTGGCTAAAACCTACGGCGGTGCTGCTCGTGCTTTCGACCAGATCGATAACGCACCAGA
>NZ_JADDTS010000030.1:0-2496 GCF_015159675.1 Enterobacter cloacae complex sp. S2 | reverse complement strand
AGAACCTTCCTGGCATTCTCCAGGAAATTTCTGCTCTGTACGTAAGCCCGTACCGCTCGCCGCAGCCGAACGACCGAGCGCAGCGAGTCAGTGAGCGAGGAAGCGGAATATCTCCTGTATCACATATTCTGCTGACGCACCGATGCCGCCTTTTTCTCCTGCCACATGAAGCACTTAACTGACATCCGCATCCGTGCCAACATATTAAGCCAGTATACACTCCGCTAGCGCTGCGTGACTGGTCCGGCGCTGCGCCCGGAACCCGCCTGTACCGGTTAAGCAGCCGTTCTGGTCTGACTGCGATTTTTTTCATTCCTGCCCGCTACCCTGTAAACCTTTCTTCTGCGTTGCCGTTAACAGGAGGTAAGCCATGTTTGGTTTTTCCTCCGGAGCCCTGATGACTTTTAATGATGATGAGCGACACCTGCTTGTGTCCGTTGTTTCGGGCTGGCTCCGGCGTGCCGAAGGGGATGCCGGAGCCATGATGCTGGATGCATACCGGCAGATTTTGTCTGAAACCGAACCGGCCGCAAGGGCGGTCATGCTCGAATTTCTTGAATCAGTTCGCATTCATTACGTTTCGTCCTGAGCATTTCCTGAAGCATTTCCTGAATTTTTGTCCATACTCAATCCAGGCGGCCGTCACGGACGGTGGTCGTCGTTCCATGATGCTGTTATGGAAGATTGAGAGTAATCTAACTTGATTGAGTTCCGGGCGTGTCGCCCGGTTTTTTTTGCTGTTTCCCGGTGTCCGCTCCCGGACAGGATGTGCATTTGTAATACCGCGCACGCGGCGGCATCACAAATACCCCGTTCAGGGCTGCGCCCCGACACCCCGCCATCGCCTCACGGCCGCGCACTGAATTGCGCACCCGTTCACCGATTTTCACGCATCTTTCTCGCCTATCTGTGCGTTCAGCATGGCGTAAAGCGCTTCAGCCTGATCGTGCAGATGCTCACAGCAGCCGGCTGCCTCATCCAGATCCATCTGTTCGAGCCGTTCGAGGAGGAGGAGTGTCTGTGAGCGGATAAATTTGGCCATGTTGAGGGCGGCGGATTCCTGTCTGGTCACTGGTGATTTTCCCCGTCTGGTGATGATTTTTGCGTGAAAAGAGCATGCCGTCATTCTGGTGCATAGTCATGCATGCCGTTAAAATTTAACAGGCGCGTTTCTGACGGGTTCCGGGGTGGTTTGTTGTGGTTTTTGTCATGGTTCCGTCAGAAACGCGCTGAGCGCGTCTGAGGCGGTGCGGGCAACGGATGTTATGGTAAATTCTTGGGGGCTTGATTATAAAATACCGCACTTCCTCTTATGTCTTGTGCTTTTTAGACAACCCTGAAAGCTTTTAGCTTTGGTGATGCAATTTGCTGGGATTTTGGCGGAGAACCACAGGTAAAGAAAAAGGCCACATTAGCGGCCTTTTTCGGAGAATATGCTCAGTGCGGAATTTCGGAGACTTCTTTAACGTCGGTTTTATTGATCTGCTGTTTGACACCATTCGCGTCTGTATAGCCAAGCAGGCCTGAGTCTGATTCTTTAGGTTTGCCGTCGCTGACAATAGTGCGACCGTCATTGGTGTGTATGGCATAGCTTGTGCGCGTGCAGCCGGTGAGGGCTGAAAGCGCAACTGCCGCTGCGAACACTGAAACAAAAATCTTTTTCAAAGCCAGCTCCTTTTATCCATATCAGTTTTGGTCACTAACCATCTAACTATAGGTTATTTTTTATGTGAAAAGAGGCTTGATGGTGGGCTGTATATCGAGTTAGGCGCGAGGTGCTATGGTCAAAGTGTGGTGTCAAGCGGGGAGGAGGCTTATATGAGATGTAATCCAGCAGATACATATACCAAGATGATTTAAGTATTCCTCTTTGTGAGGTTGGATGTCTAATTTATAAAGGATCTTCTTGAGATCCTTTTTTTTCGCGCGTAATCTCTTGCCCTGTAAACGAAAAAACCACCCTGGCAGGTGGTTTTTCGAAGGTTAGGTAATCCTGGCAGATCCCCTAACCGTGGTAACAGTCTTGTGCGAGACATGTCACCAAATTTGTCCTTTCAGTGTAGCCTCACTAAGGCCGCCACTTCAAGAACTCTTGATACATCTCTCGCACATCCTGTTTACCAATGGCCGTTGCCAATGGCGATTAGTCGTGTCTTTCCGGGTTGGACTCAAGTTGATAGTTACCGGATAAGGCGCAGCGGTCGGACTGAACGGGGGGTTCGTGCATACAGTCCATCCTGGAGCGAACTGCCTTCCCGGAACTGAGTGTCAGGCGTGGAATGAGAAACCGCGGCCATAACAGCGGAGTGACACCGGTAAACCGAAAGGCAGGAATGCGGGGGAGCACGAGGGAGCCACCAGGGGGAAACGCCTGGTATCTTTAAGCCGCATCGGGTTTCGCCACCACTGATTTGAGCGTCAGATTTCGTGATGCTTGTCAGGGGGGCGGAGCCTATGGAAAAACGGCTTTGCCGTGGCCTTATGCCTTTTTCGCTA
>NZ_JADDTS010000003.1:81191-102998 GCF_015159675.1 Enterobacter cloacae complex sp. S2 | reverse complement strand
CCAACTGAGCTACGTAGCCATCTTTTTTTCGCGTTACCTTATCGGCGTTGCGGGGCGCATTATGCGTATAGACCCTTGCAGCGTCAACACCTTTTTCAATGAAAATAGCCGGAATGTGACTGTTTGGTTAGGTTGCGAACAGCGAGGCCGAATATTCGACAATTATTGGTTATTAATCGATTTTATGCGGGGAAAAGAGAGGCAAAAAAATCAGGCCCCGGAGGGCCTGATGATACTCTGAACATTATTTATAGGCAGACTGGTGAACGCCCACTGCGCGTCCTGACGGATCGTTCATGGCTTTGAAGGATTCATCCCATTCAATGGCTTTAGCAGAAGAGCAGGCGACCGATGGACCACCCGGTACGCACTCGGCTGCACTTGGAACCGGGAACAGCTCCTCAAAGATCTCACGGTACAAATACGCTTCTTTCGAGGCTGGCGTGTTGTACGGGAAGCGGAAGCTCGCAGTTTCCAGTTGTTGATCAGAAACCTGTTTTGCCGCCACCTCTTTCAGGGTGTCGATCCAGCTGTAACCTACGCCATCGGAGAACTGCTCTTTCTGACGCCACGCCACGCTCGCCGGCAGGTAGGATTCAAAACATTCACGCAGGATATGTTTCTCCATTTTGCCGTTGCCGCACATTTTGTCCTGCGGGTTGATGCGCATCGCCACATCGAGGAATTTCTTATCGAGGAACGGCACGCGGGCTTCCACACCCCAGGCGGACATCGCTTTGTTGGCGCGCGCGCAGTCAAACATGTGCAGCGCCTGTAGCTTACGCACCGTTTCTTCATGCAGCTCTTTGGCGTTTGGCGCTTTGTGGAAATAGAGGTAACCGCCAAACACTTCGTCAGAACCTTCGCCGGAGAGCACCATCTTGATGCCCATCGCTTTGATCTTACGCGACATCAAATACATCGGCGTGGAGGCGCGAATGGTGGTCACATCATAGGTTTCAATGTGATAGATCACATCGCGGATCGCATCCAGACCTTCCTGTACGGTGAAGTGAATTTCATGGTGCACCGTGCCGAGATGGTTCGCCACTTCCTGGGCGGCTTTCAGGTCAGGTGCCCCTTCCAGACCCACGGCAAAGGAGTGCAGCTGCGGCCACCAGGCTTCAGAGCGCTCCTGATCTTCCACACGACGTGCGGCGAATTTCTTGGTGATCGCGGAGATCACGGAGGAGTCCAGACCGCCGGAGAGCAGTACGCCGTAGGGTACGTCTGACATCAGGTGGCTTTTCACTGACTCCTCTAGTGCCTGACGCAGTTCGGCTTTATCCGTCACGTTGTCTTTCACCGCTTCATAATCAAACCAGTCGCGCTGGTAGTACGGGCGGATCTCGCCGTCTTTACTCCACAGGTAGCTACCTGCCGGGAACTCTTTGATGGTGCGGCACACCGGTACCAGGGCTTTCATCTCTGAGGCAACGTAGAAGTTACCGTGTTCATCGTGTCCCATGTACAGCGGGATAATACCAATATGGTCGCGGCCAATCAGGTAAGCGTCTTTTTCGCTGTCGTACAGCGCGAAGGCGAACATACCTTGCAGGTCGTCGAGGAACTCCGGGCCTTTCTCCTGATACAACGCCAGGATCACTTCGCAGTCTGAGCCTGTCTGAAACGCGTAGCGATCGCCGTACTCAGCGCGCAGCGCCTGATGGTTGTAAATTTCACCGTTAACAGCCAGCGCGTGCGTTTTTTTCTCGTTATACAGCGGCTGTGCGCCAGCGTTGACATCAACAATGGAAAGACGTTCGTGAGCCAGAATCGCTTTATCGCTGGCGTAAACGCCTGACCAGTCCGGACCGCGATGGCGCATCAGGCGGGACAATTCGAGTGCTTTTTTACGCAGTTCGCCCGCGTCAGTTTTAATATCCAGTACGCCAAAAATAGAACACATAACCTTCTCCGTTAACCCTGTTGCGTTGTGATGTTGCTTGCTTATGAAAATGCCGCAAAAAGGGGAGGGGGCGCAAGCGTTTTACCGATGAAAACGTAAAAAGTGCAATGGCAATTGCCGAATCTTAAAAAAAGAGTATGCATTAAGCCATTCTATTGATGATTTCTCAATGGAGAGCTGATTTCGTTAGATGAAGTGATATTTTCAGGCAGCAGAAATGAAAAACCACGCCCTGGGGCGTGGTTCTGAATCAAATAACGTCGATTTCGTCGACAGAGGGGTAAATCCAGCTTGGCCGGAACGGCATCGTATCAATGTCATCAAGCTGTGAAACGCCAGAAAGCACCAGGATGGTTTCAAGCCCGGCCTGGAAGCCGGCCAAAATATCGGTGCGCAGGTTGTCGCCAACAATGACGGTTTCTTCTGAGTGTGCCTGCATCGTATTCAGTGCAGCGCGGATGATCCACGGGCTCGGTTTGCCGACAACAAACGGCTTACGGCCTGAGATTTTTTCGATACCGGCGCACAGCGCACCGCAGGCGGGATAAAAACCACGACCATGCGTATCCGGGTTAGTGGCGATAAAACGTGCACCATTGGCGACAAAGTAGGCTGCTTTATGCATCATCTCCCAGTTAAAGGAGCGCGTTTCGCCCACGATGACAAAGTCCGGATTCACGTCGGTGATGGTGAAGCCCGCTTTATACAGCTCGTGGATCAGCGCGCCTTCGCCAACCACGTAGGCTTTTTTGCCTTCCTGACGCTTCAGGAAATCCGCGGTCGCCATCGCAGAGGTATAAAACACGCTGTCCGGGACATTGACGCCCGCGGTAGCAAAGCGATTTGCCAGATCCTGACCAGTCTGTGAAGGGTAGTTCGTGAGAAGAACCAGTGGCATTCCTTTGTCGATGATGCGGTGAAGAAACTCCGCAGCACCTGGCACGGCAACGTTGTCGTGCATCAGCACGCCGTCGATATCACAAATTACATTCTTAATGGTCATGGACAATCCGACATCAAAAAAAGAAGGCGTTACTATAAGGTCCGATCAGGATTCCAGCAAATGTTGCAGCAGGATCCCGTTGAGCATGGCACGTTTTACCAGGGCGAATGCGCCAATTGCCGAGCGGTGATCGAGCGTAGATCGCACCACCGGCAAATTCTGGCGAAATGCCTTCAGCGCCTGGGTATTGATGCAGCCTTCAATGGCAGGCAGTAATACTTTTTCGGCTTCAACGATCTCGCCGGCGATCACCACTTTTTGCGGATTAAACAGGTTGATGGCAATGGCGATGGTCTTACCCAGGTGGCGTCCTACCTGTTCGATCACTTCGCAGGCCAGCGCATCGCCTTTGTTTGCCGCTTTGCAGATGGCACCGATCTTACAGTCGCCCAGCGTGACGCGGCTCTGATAACCCTGCTCCAGCAGGTGGCGGACGCGATGTTCAATGGCGGCATTGGCGGCAACGGTTTCAAGACAGCCAAAGTTACCGCAGTGGCAGCGCTCGCCTAGCGGTTCCACCTGGATATGACCGATCTCGCCTACGTTACCGTTACGACCAATAAAAATGCGGCCATTAGAGATGATACCCGCACCTGTACCACGGTGAACGCGCACCAGAATAGAGTCTTCGCAGTCCTGGCTCGCACCAAAGTAGTGCTCCGCCAGCGCCAGCGAGCGGATATCGTGACCAACAAAGCAGGTCAGCTTGAAGCGTTTTTCCAGCGCCTCAACCAGCCCCCAGTTCTCTACTTTAATATGCGGCATGTAGCGAATAACGCCGCTTTCCGGGTCAACCAGACCGGGTAAAATCACCGAGATGGCGATGAGTTCACGGATCTTGCGCTGACAGCTTTCGATAAACTGCGCGATAGTATTCAGTAACGCGTGTTCGAGCGTCTCCTGCGTGCGCTCAGGAAGGGGGTAGTGCTCTTCGGCAATTGCCTTGCTGCTCAGATCGTAGAGCGTAAGCGTGGTGTCATGACGGCCTAAGCGAACGCCAATGGCCTGAAAATTGCGGGTTTCAGTGACGATGGAAATCGCGCGGCGGCCGCCGGTGGAGGCCTGCTGATCCACTTCTTTGATCAGGCCGCGCTCAATAAGCTGACGTGTAATTTTTGTCACGCTGGCGGGAGCAAGCTGGCTTTGTTCGGCTATCTGAATGCGTGAGATTGGCCCGTGCTGGTCAATCAGGCGATAAACTGCCGCGCTGTTAAGTTGTTTAACGAGATCGACATTACCGATTTGAGCTTGTCCGCCTGGTGTCATACTTTTACTTACTCAGTGACGACCTCGTTACCATTAACGATGGTCTTAATAATTTTATAATCGTGTGTGAACGCCGTCAGGTTTGCAACCATACCTGGCGCAATACCGCCGAGCTGTTTATCGACGCCAATAGCGCGCGCCGGATAAAGCGTGGCCATGCGCAGCACTTCCTCAAGCGCAATGCCGCAATGTTCAACGAGGTTACGTACCCCTTCGATCATCGTCAGAGAAGAACCGCTCAGCGTGCCGTTCTCATCCACACACAGTCCATTCCGGTAGTATATTGTTTTACCAGCAAAAATGAACTGGTCAATATTCGCTCCTGCCGGAGCGGTAGCATCCGTGACCAGGCAGAGCTTGTCGCCTTTAAGGCGCTTGGCGTTGCGGATGTTGGTGTAATCGACATGCAAGCCGTCGGCGATAATGCCGCAGTAGACGTCTGGTTCATCCAGAATTGCGCCAACCAGTCCCGGTTCGCGACCGGTAATATACGGCATCGCGTTATAAAGGTGTGTGGCAAATGTAATACCTGCGCGGAAACCGGCCTTCGCCTCTTTAAGCGTCGCGTTCGAATGGCCCGCAGATACCACAATCCCGGCGGCGGCCAGTTTGCTGATAACGTCCGTGCCGGTCATTTCCGGTGCCAGCGTCACTTTAGTGATCACATCGGCATTGGCGCACATGTAATCCACCAGCTCGGCATCCGGTTTGCGCACGTAGTTCGGGTTATGGGTGCCTTTCTTGACCATATTCAGCCATGGTCCTTCCAGGTGCAGACCCAGCGCCTGATTCGGATGTTTTGCCAGGTATTCACGCATGACGCGGATACCCTGTTTCATCAGGTCATCGCTGCTGGTAATCAGCGTTGGCAGATAGCTGGTGCAGCCCGATTTCTCGTTGGCGTTTTGCATGATTTCCAGCGTTTCAACCGTTACCGCCTCTGCGGTATCGTTAAACTGGACACCGCCGCAGCCGTTAAGCTGTACGTCGATGAAACCGGGGGAGATTACTGCTCCATTGAGGGAACGTTGTTCGATCTCCGGCGGCAGTTCCGCCAGCGGGCAAACACGTTCAATCAGGCCATTGGCGATTACAATCGCATGGTCATCCAGAATTTCATGGCCGGTATAAATCCGACCGTGGGTTAAAGCGTACATATCGACCCCCGGTTAAAAAAGCGACCGCCCCTGATAAAAGAGGCGGTTATTCAATTACAGACCTTTAATGTTCTCAGCTTCCAGCTCGTTGAAGTATTTCAGCGTTTTCACTTTCAGCTCCATGGTGGACGGTTCGTCACACACGACAACCGCTTTTGGATGCAACTGTAAGCAGCTGATCGTCCACATATGGTTCACGTTGCCTTCAACGGCAGCCTGAAGCGCCTGCGCTTTCACTGCGCCCAGCACCAGAATCATCACTTCTTCGGCATCCAGCAGTGTACCCACACCCACGGTCAGCGCGTATTTAGGCACCTGATTGACGTCGCCGTCAAAGAAGCGGGAGTTAGCCACACGCGTGTCATGGGTCAACGTTTTAATACGGGTACGGGAAGCCAGTGAAGATGCCGGTTCGTTGAACGCGATATGACCATCGTTGCCTACGCCGCCCATAAACAGGTGGATTTTACCGTAGGAACGGATTTTTTCTTCATACTGACGGCATTCTGCGTCAATATCAGGCGCGTTTCCATTCAGCAGGTTAATGTTTTCAGCCGGAATATCAACGTGATCGAAGAAATTACGGTGCATAAAGCTGTGGTAACTTTCCGGATGTTCCTTTGGCAGGCCGACATATTCGTCCATGTTGAAGGTCACAACATGTTTAAAGCTAACCTGGCCCGCTTTGTGCATTTCAACCAAAGCCTTATACGCGGTCAGGGGAGTACCACCGGTTGGAAGACCGAGTACGAAAGGACGATCGG
Source organism: Enterobacter cloacae complex sp. S2 (assembly GCF_015159675.1). Taxonomy (NCBI): domain Bacteria; kingdom Pseudomonadati; phylum Pseudomonadota; class Gammaproteobacteria; order Enterobacterales; family Enterobacteriaceae; genus Enterobacter; species Enterobacter cloacae complex sp. S2. Next base: position 96,899 of record NZ_JADDTS010000003.1, on the reverse strand, counting down.
CTGTTGGTTTGAACGCGTTGATGCGGTTAACGATATGACGAGCAGCCCATTTTCCGACTTGTTCAGCTGTTGCCAGGGGAATCAGTCTCATTATTCACCTCTAAAGTTTAAGTAAAAGTGGGCGGATGATTAGTGCAACCTGAACTAAGCGTAACCTGGAACCTTTCAGGCCGGATCAATCCGTCTTGATTTTTTGAATGATAAAATAAGTTTTCATGGTTAGCCAGTGAAAGGGAGGGTTTAATACGATATTTGGTGACAATAATCACAAAAAATAGGTGTTTAATTTGCGATACGAATTAATTTTTCACACACTCACACTGCCAGTGAATCATCAACAGTATCTATCGTTCGTGACACAATAAAAACATAGTTTATGCGCGAGTCTTAACAAAGGGTCTCGTAGGGGGAATAGGATGAATATTTTAGGTTTTTTCCAGCGCCTCGGTAGGGCTTTGCAGCTCCCTATCGCCGTGCTACCGGTTGCAGCATTGCTGCTGCGATTCGGGCAACCCGATCTTCTTAATGTGCCGTTTATTGCCCAGGCAGGCGGCGCCATTTTTGACAACCTTGCGCTGATTTTCGCCATCGGCGTGGCGTCAAGCTGGTCAAAAGACAGCGCCGGTGCAGCGGCACTGGCAGGGGCGGTAGGTTACTTCATCCTCACGAAAGCGATGGTAACCATCAACCCGGAAATCAACATGGGTGTACTGGCGGGTATCATTACCGGTCTGGTCGGTGGCGCCGTGTACAACCGCTGGGCGGGTATCAAACTGCCTGACTTCCTGAGCTTCTTCGGCGGTAAACGTTTTGTGCCGATTGCGACGGGCTTTTTCTGTCTGATCCTCGCCGCCATCTTTGGCTACGTTTGGCCACCGGTTCAGCATGCTATCCATGCGGGTGGCGAGTGGATCGTGTCTGCGGGCGCAATGGGCGCGGGCATCTTCGGTTTCATTAACCGTCTGCTGATCCCAACCGGTCTGCATCAGGTACTGAACACCATCGCCTGGTTCCAGATTGGTGAGTTCACCAACGCGGCTGGCGCGGTATTCCACGGTGATATCAACCGCTTCTACGCAGGTGACGGCACCGCGGGCATGTTCATGTCCGGCTTCTTCCCAATCATGATGTTTGGTCTGCCTGGCGCCGCGCTGGCAATGTACCTGGCTGCGCCGAAAGCGCGTCGCCCAATGGTTGGCGGGATGCTGCTGTCCGTTGCGATCACCGCCTTCCTGACCGGCGTGACCGAGCCACTGGAATTCCTGTTCATGTTCCTGGCTCCGCTGCTGTATCTGATGCACGCGATCCTGACCGGTATCAGCCTGTTCGTTGCCACCCTTCTGGGTATCCATGCAGGCTTCTCCTTCTCCGCAGGCGCTATCGACTATGTGTTGATGTACAACCTGCCGGCGGCAAGCAGCAACGTCTGGATGCTGGTGGTGATGGGCCTGATCTTCTTCGTTATCTACTTCGTTCTGTTCAGCGCAGTTATTCGTATGTTTAACCTGAAGACGCCGGGCCGCGAAGATACGAAAGATGATGTTGTGACCAGTGAAGCCAACAGCAATACCGAAGAGGGTTTAACCCAGCTGGCAACCAGCTATATTGCCGCTGTGGGTGGCACCGACAACCTGAAAGCGATCGATGCCTGTATTACCCGTCTGCGTCTGACCGTGGGCGACTCCGCGCGCGTGAGCGATGCAATGTGCAAACGCCTTGGTGCGTCTGGTGTGGTGAAGCTGAACAAACAAACCATCCAGGTTATCGTGGGTGCGAAAGCCGAATCTATCGGCGATGAAATGAAAAAAGTGGTTGCCCGTGGGCCGGTCGCTGCCGCCTCAACGGATAACGCGCCAGTAGCTGACGCGCCGGTTGCAAAACCGCAGGCTGTGCCAAATGCGGTGACCATCGCTGCGCTGGTTTCTCCGGTGACAGGTGACGTTGTTGCGCTTGAGCAGGTGCCTGACGAAGCGTTCGCCAGCAAAGCGGTCGGTGATGGCGTGGCGGTGAAACCAACGGACAAAACCGTGGTCTCTCCGGCAGCCGGTACTATCGTGAAAATCTTCAACACCAACCACGCGTTCTGCCTGGAAACGGAAAAAGGCGCGGAGATCGTTGTCCATATGGGTATCGATACCGTTGCGCTGAACGGTCAGGGCTTTACTCGCCTGGTGGAAGAGGGCGCTGAAGTGGCGGCAGGCCAGCCGATTCTGGAAATGGATCTGGAGTTCCTGAACGCCAACGCGCGCTCCATGATAAGCCCGGTAGTGTGCAGCAACATCGACGACTTCAGCGGTCTGGTGATCCAGGCGCAGGGGCAGGTAGTTGCAGGCCAAACGCCACTGTATGAGATTAAAGGCAAGTAATCGCTCCTGAGTAGAGTTATGCCTTTAGCGGCGGGGGATATCCTCCGCCGCTTTTTTTTGCAGCAATTGCCCCCATTATTTTCTTCCGGGACGTTTTAAGGGTTGTCACTACGTCCGGCTTATAAGATCATATGCCGTTATACGTTGTTTACGCTTTGAGGAATCCACGATGAGTGAGGCAGAAGCCCGCCCGAGTAACTTTATTCGTCAGATCATCGATGAAGATCTGGCCAGTGGTAAGCACACCACAGTCCACACGCGTTTCCCGCCGGAGCCAAATGGCTACCTGCACATTGGTCACGCCAAATCGATCTGCCTGAACTTTGGTATTGCGCAAGACTACCAGGGGCAGTGCAACCTGCGTTTCGATGACACCAACCCAGTAAAAGAAGACATCGAATACGTTGAGTCGATTAAAAACGACGTGCAATGGCTGGGCTTCAACTGGTCAGGCGATATCTGCTACTCCTCAGACTATTTCGATCAGCTGTATGCCTATGCGGTTGAACTGATTAACAAGGGTCTGGCATACGTCGACGAGCTCTCTGCTGACGAAATCCGTGAATACCGCGGTACGCTGACTCAGCCCGGTAAGAACAGTCCGTTCCGCGATCGTAGCGTGGAAGAGAACCTGGCGCTGTTTGAAAAAATGCGTGCCGGTGGCTTTGAAGAAGGTAAAGCGTGTCTGCGTGCCAAAATCGATATGGCGTCTCCGTTCATCGTGATGCGCGATCCGGTGCTGTACCGCATTAAGTACGCAGAACACCACCAGACCGGTAACAAGTGGTGCATCTACCCGATGTACGACTTCACCCACTGCATCAGCGATGCGCTGGAAGGCATTACGCACTCTCTGTGCACGCTGGAATTCCAGGACAACCGTCGTCTGTACGACTGGGTGCTGGATAACATCACCATTCCTGTGCATCCGCGTCAGTACGAGTTCTCTCGTCTGAACCTGGAATACACCGTGATGTCCAAGCGTAAGCTGAACCTGCTGGTCACTGACAAGCACGTTGAAGGCTGGGACGACCCACGTATGCCGACCATTTCTGGCCTGCGACGTCGTGGCTACACCTCTGCGTCCATTCGTGAGTTCTGCAAACGTATCGGCGTCACCAAGCAGGACAACACCATCGAAATGGCGTCTCTGGAATCCTGCATTCGTGAAGACCTGAACGAAAACGCGCCGCGCGCGATGGCGGTGATCGATCCAGTGAAACTGGTTATTGAAAACTATCCGCAGGGCGGGAGCGAACTGGTCTCTATGCCTAATCATCCGAACAAACCGGAAATGGGCACCCGCGACGTGCCGTTCAGCGGTGAAATCTGGATCGATCGTGCCGACTTCCGCGAAGAAGCGAACAAGCAGTACAAGCGTCTGGTGCTGGGCAAAGAAGTACGTCTGCGTAACGCCTATGTAATCAAAGCCGAGCGCGTAGAGAAAGATGCGGAAGGTAACATCACGACCATCTTCTGTACGTACGACGCAGAAACGCTGAGCAAAGATCCGGCGGATGGCCGTAAAGTGAAAGGTGTAATCCACTGGGTGAGCGCGCAGCATGCGCTGCCGGTTGAGATCCGTCTCTACGACCGTCTGTTCAGCGTGCCTAACCCAGGCGCAGCGGAAGACTTCCTGGCGGTTATTAACCCTGAGTCGCTGATTATCAAGCAGGGGTATGCCGAGCCGTCTCTGAAAGTCGCTGAAGCCGGTAAAGCGTTCCAGTTCGAACGTGAGGGTTATTTCTGCCTGGACAGTCGTTACAGCACGGCAGAAAAACCGGTATTTAACCGTACCGTGGGTCTGCGTGATACCTGGACTAAGATCGGCGAATAATAACGCTGCTCTGGTCAATGAGAAACAAACGCCGCGTAATGCGGCGTTTTTTTATTTAACGATCATGTCGTTAAGCATCGGGATAATCTTTTAAAGCCAACATTCCAGGTCAATGTGGTGCTACTTATTTTATTTAAAAAAAGTTTGTTGTTTTCCAAAAACAAAAACGCTGAAAAATATATTCTCAATCTCAATGTTACTTACTGAAAATTAGCATATTCCCCCGCCAGTACTCGCTTCACGGTAAATGTTACAAAGCACTACGAAATATGTGCTCTTCGTCATAATCCTGACTTTTGCCTGATTAAAAGCATTGATAATTCGCGTCGCGAAAAATAACCTAAAGACGGTAGTTAATTCGAGGGTATTTCTGACTACCCCTGACCATTTGGTCTTTTCTGTTTTTCGCCGTTTAAGGCGTTTTAATTCGTCAAAGAGGAATAATCTATGCGTACGTTCAGTGGCAAACGTAGTGCGCTGGCGCTGGCTATCGCCGGTGTGACAGCAATGTCGGGCCTGGTGGTTGCGCCAGAGGCAAAAGCAGCAGGTTTCATTGAAGATTCCACCCTTACGGGCGGTATTTATTACTGGCAACGTGAGCGTGACCGTAAAGACGTCACTGAAGATAAATACAAAACTAACCTTTCTCACTCGACCTGGAACGCCAACCTGGATTTCCAGTCGGGATATGCCGCCGATATGTTCGGGATCGATATTGCAGCGTTCACCGCAATTGAAATGGCCGAAAATGGCGACAGCGGCCATCCGAACGAAATTGCGTTCTCCTCCAGCAATAAAGCTTACGACGAAGACTGGTCCGGCGATAAAAGCGGAATCAGCCTGTATAAAGCGGCTGCAAAATTCAAATATGGCCCGGTCTGGGCGCGTGGTGGTTATATCCAGCCAACCGGTCAGACGCTGTTAGCGCCGCACTGGAGCTTTATGCCAGGTACCTATCAGGGCGCGGAAGCCGGTGCTAATTTTGACTACGGCGATGCGGGGGCGTTGAGCTTCTCCTATATGTGGACCAACGAGTACAAAGCGCCGTGGCACATTGAGATGGACAAGTTCTATCAAAACGATAAAAAAACCAAAGTTGATTATCTCCACTCGCTGGGGGCGAAGTACGACTTCAAAAACGATCTGGTGCTGGAAGCGGCTTTTGGTCAGGCTGAAGGTTATATCGATCAGTACTTTGCTAAAGCCAGCTACAAATTTGATATCGCAGGTAGCCCGCTGAGCACCAGCTATCAGTTCTACGGTACGCGCGACAAGGTCAGCGATGGCAGCGTAAATGATATTTATGACGGCACCGCGTGGTTACAGGCGCTGACCTTCGGCTACAAGGTGGGTCAGGTTGATTTGCGTCTGGAGGGTACATGGGTGAAGGCAGAAGGGCAGCAGGGCTACTTCCTGCAACGTATGACGCCAACCTACGCCTCTTCCAATGGTCGTCTGGATATCTGGTGGGATAACCGCTCTGACTTCAACGCCGACGGCGAAAAGGCGGTCTTCTTCGGCGCAATGTATGACCTGAAGAACTGGAACCTGCCTGGCTGGGCAGTGGGTGCGTCCTACGCGTACGCCTGGGACGCGAAGCCAGCGGATATGGCTACGCCAGACGCCTACTACGATCCGAACTACCGTCTGAAAGAGTCTTCATACAGTCTGGATGCGATTTATACCCTGCAGGAGGGTCGTGCGAAAGGCACGATGTTCAAACTGCACTTCACCCAGTATGACAACCACTCCGATATCCCGAGCTACGCGGGCGGTTACGGCAACATCTTCCAGGATGAGCGCGACGTGAAATTTATGGTCATTGCGCCATTTACCATCTTCTGATGAATGCTGCGGCGGGCTGTGTCCCGCCGTTATGGAGACTGAACATGATGAAAAAAAGGGTAATCGTTGCGCTGCTGGCATTCGGGCTGGTGGCGTGCGCGCAGGATCAGGCGCCGAAAGAAGACTCCCGTCTTAAAGAGGCCTACAGCGCGTGCATCAATACCGCACAAGGTTCACCTGAGAAGATTGAAGCCTGTCAAAGCGTGCTGAACGTGCTGAAAAAAGACAAAGCCCATGAGCAATTCGCCACGCAGGAAAACGTTCGCGTGATGGATTACCAGGCCTGCATTCAGGCGCGTAAAACCGGTAACGATCAGGAAGTGGCGAAGCGTTGCGATAAGATATGGGACGAGATTCGCAATAACAATAAATAAGTTGCTTTACGCCCGGTAGCGCTGCGCTTACCGGGCTTTTTCCAGGCAAAAAAAAGCCAACCTCACGGCTGGCTCAGAGTATGAACACTGACTTATTTTGCGTCGTGCGCATGTTCATTTTCGCGGCAATCCCCTTCAGCACAGTGACCGTACAGGTACAGGCTGTGGTTGGTCAGGCGGATGCCATGACGGGCGGCGATTTCACGCTGGCGTGATTCAATGGAATCATCACTAAATTCAATGACCTTGCCACAGTCGAGGCAGATCAGGTGATCATGGTGGTGCTGCTGAGTCAGCTCGAACACGGATTTACCGCCTTCGAAATTATGACGAGTAACAATGCCCGCGTCATCAAACTGGTTCAGCACACGATAGACGGTTGCCAGCCCAATCTCTTCACCCATATCGATAAGACGCTTATAAAGGTCTTCCGCACTGACATGGTGATTGTCTGGCCCCTGAAGCACTTCAAGGATTTTTAACCGAGGAAGCGTTACTTTCAGGCCAGCTTTCTTTAATGCGGTATTGTTGTCAGTCATGCGGAATCTGTCCTGTTGCTAAACGATTCACTTCAAAAGAAGAAGTGACAGAAAATGCACTTGGGATAATGCGTCTCATTATAGAACTGCCATGGCTAAATGAAAACTGCAAGTCTCAAGCAAAGTATGCTTATAAAAACGTGGTATCACCAACAAACTTGTTCGATGGCACCCACTTTTTACCAGGGGGATATTGTACAGGTCTGGACGAAAAAGTTAAAAGTTTGTAGCAATTAATTTAATCGGTTTTACCTGGACAACGGGCGCAACCGGAGTTGCGCCGCAGGGATATCAGGCGTTAAGGATATCGTCCAGGTTCAGTTCTTCACGAACCTGCTTAACCCATTTTTCTACACGCTCTGCGGTCAGCTCTGGCTGACGGTCTTCATCAATGGCAAGGCCAACGAAGTGATCGTCATCTGCCAGACCTTTGGAAGCTTCAAAGTGGTAACCCGCTGTTGGCCAGTGACCAACGATCGCCGCACCGCGCGGCTCAATGATGTCGCGAATAGTGCCCAGCGCATCACAGAAATACTCAGCGTAGTCTTCCTGATCGCCACAGCCAAACAGGGCAACCAGCTTGCCGTTGAAGTCGACTTCTTCCAGCGTCGGGAAGAAATCGTCCCAGTCACACTGTGCTTCACCGTAGTACCAGGTCGGGATGCCCAGCAGCAGGATGTCATAGCCCTCGAGATCTTCTTTGCTGCTCTTGGCGATGTCATGCACATCAGCAACGTCTTTACCGAGCTGTTTTTGAATGTTTTTTGCGATATTTTCAGTATTGCCGGTATCACTGCCAAAGAAAATGCCGATGATTGCCATGAGTAAAATAACCTCTTGAAACTTAATGGTATGGTGGCGCAAATTGTCCACGGATAAGGGCAATAATAGCAGAACTGGCAACCCTGCGGAAACAGCTATCACGCAGGACTGCACTCTGTGCTACATGAAAAAGGTAATATTGGGGATTTTCTGACTCACGCCTTGCCGCGTAACGTCTCAAGCTGGGCGATCAGCATCTCTTCGATCAGTTCGCTGCGGCTGATGTTGCGCGCGTCAGCTAACTCGTTAAGCGCATCGACGGCATCGGCATTCAGCTTGAGTTCGACACGCTTAAGCCCACGATTTTTATCGCGTTTAAGCTGGTTGCGTTTATTGATACGCAGCTGTTCATCGCGCGAAAGCGGATTCGTTTTCGGTCGTCCCGGTCGACGCTCATTCGCGAACAGATCTAGTGTCGTACGGTCCGTTTGTTCTTTGGCCATGATTCTGAGACTTCGGGGGAAACACGCCGCCCTGCTAATGCCCGGGCGATAAGCGCGCCATCATACATCACCCAAATCCACACGCCAACGACTGGAAGCCCGTCGTCTTCCGGTCGCTGGCTTTTTAATCAATTCGCTGTATCAGTAAGATAGCGGCGAATGGCGCGCAGGACCGCATCCGGTTTTTCCGCGTGGACCCAGTGCCCGGCACCGGCGATGACGTGAGCGCGAGCCTGCGGAAATTGCGCCAGCAGCGTGTCACGGTACGCGTCAGTGACGTAAGGGGAGTTGCCACCGCGAATAAAGAGGGTAGGGTGCGGCCAGGCGGGGACATTTTCCCACCCCACAATATGCGAATACTGATCCCACAGTACCGGGACGTTAAAGCGCCATTGTCCGTCAACAAAGGATTTCAGCAGGAACTGGACCACGCCTTCTTCATCGAGATGCTCGCGCATAACGGCTGCCGCCTGCTGGCGTGTGGAGACGCCTGACTCTGTCACAGCATTGATCGCAGCGAAAATCTCATCGTGACGGCGAACGTCGTAATTGACGGGCGCAACGTCAATGACCACCAGACCGGAAATTCGCTCAGGGGCCAGCGCTGTAAGCGCCATCACCGCTTTACCGCCCATTGAATGCCCGATGAGCGTCGCTTTCTGGATATTATTCGCATCGAGGGTGTCACGCAGATCCTGCGCCATGGCTGCGTAGGTCATCTCCTCAGAGCGCCCTGAAAGACCGTGATTGCGCATATCAACCTGGAGGATCTCGTGATCGGTCACTAAATCGCGCGCCAGCACGCCCAGGTTATCCAGACTACCAAACAGGCCGTGAACCAGTACGATGGGAGAATTATTGTTCGGCGATTGTGCAGTTTGCGCTCGGGTATTCAATTTCATGGCAAAGTTCTTTTTTTAGGTTTGTCAGGTTAGGGTATCATGTTGACCATTCTGCCGCCCGGGGGCAAGGATCCAGTTTAATCTGACTTTTGCCGCCAACCTGGTTTGACGCTATCCGCTGTTGGGATTAGACCTTATAATCTCAACGACTTGTATTCAGATAAGATATCGCACTGGATTAAGATGAAAACAATCGAAGTTGATGACGAACTCTATCAGTATATTGCCAGCCAGACGCGGCATATTGGGGAGAGCGCGTCCGACATTTTACGGCGCATGCTTAAAATTTCCGCCGCCTCACAGCCCACTCCTGTCACTAAAGATGTCGTGTCTCAGCCGAGCGTTGTTGCACAAGTAAAACCTGCCGTCATGCCGGCAAAAGACAAAGTGCGCGCGATGCGCGAGCTGCTGCTGTCCGATGAATATGCAGAGCAGAAAAAGGCGGTTAACCGCTTTATGCTGGTGCTGTCTACACTTTATTCACTGGATAACAACGCATTTGCAGAAGCGACAGAGTCGCTGCACGGTCGCACGCGCGTTTACTTCGCAGGTGACGAGCAGACCCTGCTGCAAAATGGCAACCAAACCAAACCCAAACATGTTCCCGGTACGCCATACTGGGTGATCACCAATACCAATACGGGCCGCAAGTGCAGCATGATCGAACATATCATGCAGTCCATGCAGTTCCCGGCGGAATTGATCGAAAAGGTTTGCGGTACAATTTAACCCTTGCATCAGAAGGACCAGGCAATGGCAAATCACAGCCGTGCAGGACAACCTGCACAACAACGCGATTTGATTAACGTCGCTCAACTGACCGCGCAGTACTACGTGCTGAAGCCGGTGGTGGGCAACGCAGAACACGCAGTGAAGTTTGGTACATCTGGCCACCGCGGCAGCGCGGCGCGCCATAGCTTTAACGAACCGCACATTCTGGCCATTGCTCAGGCCATCGCGGAAGAGCGCGCCAAAAATGGCGTCACCGGTCCGTGCTATGTTGGGAAAGATACCCACGCCCTGTCTGAACCTGCCTTTATCTCCGTGCTGGAAGTACTGGCGGCAAACGGCGTAGACGTGATTGTTCAGGAGAACAACGGTTTCACGCCAACGCCTGCGGTTTCTAACGCTATTCTGGTACATAACAAAAAAGGTGGCGCGCAGGCGGACGGTATTGTGATCACCCCGTCCCACAACCCACCGGAAGATGGCGGCATCAAGTACAACCCACCTAACGGTGGCCCGGCGGATACCAACGTCACGAAAGTGGTGGAAGATCGCGCCAACGCGTTACTGGCTAACGGTCTGAACGGCGTGAAGCGCATCTCGCTGGATGAAGCCATGGTGTCCGGCCACGTGAAAGAGCAGGATCTGGTGCAGCCATTCGTGGAAGGGCTGGCGGATATCGTCGATATGGCCGCTATCCAGAAAGCCGGTCTGAAGCTGGGCGTGGATCCGCTGGGCGGCTCCGGTATTGAATACTGGAAACGCATTGCCGAGCACTACAAGCTGGATCTGACCATCGTGAACGATCACGTCGATCAGACCTTCCGCTTTATGCACCTGGACAAAGACGGCGCGATCCGTATGGACTGCTCCTCCGAATGCGCGATGGCGGGCCTGCTGGCGCTGCGCGACAAGTTCGACCTGGCGTTTGCCAACGACCCGGACTACGACCGTCACGGTATCGTCACCCCCGCTGGGCTGATGAACCCGAACCACTACCTGGCTGTTGCGATTAACTATCTCTTCCAGCATCGTCCGCAGTGGTGCAAAGAGGTTGCGGTGGGTAAAACGCTGGTCTCTTCCGCCATGATTGACCGTGTGGTCGATGCGCTGGGCCGCAAGCTGGTGGAAGTGCCGGTGGGCTTCAAGTGGTTTGTTGACGGTCTGCACGACGGCAGCTTCGGCTTTGGTGGTGAAGAGAGCGCGGGGGCATCCTTCCTGCGCTTCGACGGCACCCCATGGTCAACCGATAAAGACGGCATCATAATGTGCCTGCTGGCGGCGGAAATCACCGCGGTTACCGGTAAGAACCCGCAGGAACATTACAACGACCTGGCAGCACGCTTTGGTGCGCCAAGCTATAACCGTATTCAGGCTGGCGCGACCTCTGCTCAGAAAGCCGCTCTGTCCAAACTCTCTCCGGAGATGGTCAGCGCAAGCACCCTGGCAGGTGACCCGATCACCGCGCGTCTGACGGCGGCACCGGGTAACGGCGCATCCATCGGCGGCCTGAAAGTGATGACCGAAAACGGCTGGTTCGCCGCGCGTCCATCCGGTACGGAAGATGCGTACAAAATCTATTGCGAAAGCTTCCTCGGCGCTGAGCACCGCCAGCAGATTGAGAAAGAAGCGGTAGAGATTGTCAGCGAAGTGCTGAAAAACGCGTAAGTGGTGTCTGGTGCGGGCTGATGCCCTTACCCCGGCCCTCTCCCACAGGGAGAGGGAGAAAACATTAATCTCGTAGGCCCGGTAAGCGTTAGCGCCACCGGGCTTCTTTTTTAACTATGCTTATTCTTCAGTTCAAACCGTGGTGACACCAGACCGTACAGCGTCCAGCCCATAAAGGTCACCATCGCGCCATACAGCATCGCCTCCTGACCGGACGAGTAGAGCGCATAGAAGCTGTAAATCGCCCCAATCAGCGCCACGATATTGGCCGCCCGGGCTTTGCGCGGATCCACCTTCGCCACCTTCTGAATAATCACCAGTGCCGCCATCGACAGAATGTACGGAATGATGTTCGTCACCACCGCCAGGTTGACCAGTACATTAAACTGGCTGTTCAGTGACGGGCTGATGGTCATCAGCGACAAACCGCTCTGGAAAATCACAATCGCCAGCATACCCTGTACCGGCGCATCCGCTTTGGTGACGCGGGAGAAGATTTTCGGGAAATAACCTTCGTCAGCGGAGGATTTGAATACCTGGGCGATGGTGAACTGCCAGCCCAGCAGCGAGCCGCAGCAGGACATCACCATCAGTCCCATGATCACTTTCCCTACCTCTGGCGTAAACATCTGCGCAAACGCCAGCCCGAACGGCGCCGTGGAGTTGGCGAGATCCATGTTGGGCACAATTCCCGCAATCACGTTGGTTGAGACGATATAGATCACCGCCGCCCCCAGCGTCCCGCCGAGTACCGCGATCGGCACGTTCTTTTCCGGGTTTTCCACCACTTCCGCATTCGCACAGGCTGACTCCAGCCCGAGGAAAGCCCATAGCGTCATGGCGATGGACGATCCCACGGCGGTAAAGAACGGCACGTGGTGCGGGTTCCAGGAATTGGCGTACAGCGTCGGGCTGAACCAGAACCAGCCGATGATGCACAGACCGACTACCGGAATGATCACGCCCCAGACGGTGATGCTGCTTAGTTGTCCGGTGATGCGCGCGCCGCCAAAGTTGGCGACGGTGCAGATCCACAGCACGCCGATGGTCGCCAGCCCAATCTGCACCGGGGTCAGCGTCGCGCCAAACAGCTCCGTACCGTAACCCACTGCGGAGATGGCAATCGCCACGTTGGCGATCAGCAGCGACACCCCGTAGGTATAGTTGGCCATGAAGTTACCGGACTTACCAAACGCATATTCGGCATAGCCGCCCATGCCGCCAGACTTACGGCTGAACATCCCGCACTTGGCAAACGCCCACGCCAGCGCCATTGAGCCGACTGCCGTTACCAGCCAGGAGATAATCGAAATCGTCCCCACTTCAGCGAGCTTAGTAGGCAGCATGATGATCCCGGACCCCATCATATTCACCATGGTGAGGATAGTGAGTTGTACCACGCCCATCTTGTTGGACTTACTCATAATTTTTCTCCTTTCAGCAGAGACGGCTGAGCGGCGGGTTGTTTAATGACGTAGCAGCGCACCTGTTTGCGCCCGTCACACTCCTCGACGTAAACCCCCTGTAACTCCGGCGCAAAGCCCGGCAGCAGATTGATCCCGTCTTCCAGCGCGGCGAAATAGCGCAGCACGGAACCGCCCCAGACTTCCCCCGGAACCACGCACAACACCCCCGGTGGGTAAGGCAGCGCGCCTTCCGCGGCGATACGGCCTTCCGCGTCGCGCAGTGACACCAGCTCGACCTCACCGCGCAGATAGGCAAAGTTCGCCTCCTGCGGGTTCATCATGACGCGCGGGAAGTGAGACTTGCGGAACATCTCTTTCTGCAACTGCTTCACGTTATGGCGGGCGTAGAGATCGTGCATCTCCTGACAAATCTGACGCAGGGAATAATCCGCATAACGTTCCGGATGTTGCTTATAAAGAGAGGGCAGAACCTCTTTCAGCGGCACATCGCTCTGGAGCAGTTTTTCGAAGCGCACCAGCTGGGCGACGAGCTGCTGCAATTTGCCCATGTCCTCCGCCGGGGTGAGCAGGAACAGAATGGAATTGAGGTCGCATTTTTCCGGCACGATGCCGTTTTCACGCAGGAAGTTGGCGAGGATGGTGGCGGGCACGCCGAAATCATCATACTCGCCGGTGCGGGCGTTGATGCCTGGCGTGGTCAGCAGCAGTTTGCAGGGATCAATAAAATACTGATGCTCGGCATATCCCTCAAAGGCGTGCCAGCGTTCGCCCGGAACGAAATGGAAGAAGCGCAGATCGGTGGCGATCTCCGCCGTATCCCAGCTTTCCCACGGACGGCCATCCACCGTCTCCGGCACGAACGGGCGAATAAACTGACAGTTCTGAAGGATCAGTTTTCGCGCTTCGATACCCGTCACCACGCAGTCCATCCACATGTTGCGCCCACTTTGCCCCTCGTGCATGCGGGCGTTGATATCCAGGGCGGCAAACAGCGGATAAAACGGGCTGGTGGAGGCGTGCATCATAAAGGCGTTGTTGAGGCGCTTATGCGGAACATAGCGCGGCTGGCCTTTTATGTGGCTGTCCTTCTTATGAATTTGCGAGGTTTGCGAGAAGCCCGCCTGCTGCTTATGCACCGACTGGGTAACCAGAATGCCCGGATCGTTTTCGTTCAGCTCCAGCAGCAGCGGCGAGCAGTCGGCCATCATCGGGATAAACTGCTCGTAACCCACCCAGGCGGAGTCAAACAGGATGTAATCGCACAGGTGACCAATCTTATCCACCACCTGACGGGCGTTATAAATGGTACCGTCGTAGGTGCCCAGCTGGATCACCGCCAGACGGAAGGGACGTTCATCCCGCGCGCGGCCAGGCGCGACCTCTGACACCAGTTCCCGCAGGTAACTCTCGTCGAAACAGTGTGCGTCAATACCGCCGATAAACCCGTACGGGTTGCGGGCTGTTTCCAGATACACCGGCGTCGCTCCCGCCTGTAACAGTGCTCCGTGGTGATTAGATTTATGGTTATTGCGATCGAACAGCACCAGATCGCCTGGCGTGAGCAGGGCATTGAGCACCACCTTATTGGAAGAGGAGGTGCCGTTCAGCACGAAGTAGGTTTTATCCGCATTAAAGACTTTTGCCGCATGCTGTTGGGCGATGCATGGCGCACCTTCATGGATCAGCAGATCGCCCATTGCCACGTCGGCATTGCACAGATCTGCGCGGAAAAGCGTTTCGCCAAAGAAATCGACAAACTGGTTTCCGGCCGGATGGCGGCGGAAGAACTGACCTCCCTGATGTCCGGGGCAGTCAAACGCGCTGTTCCCCTGCTGGACGTAATCGACCAGCGCGCGGAAGAACGGCGGACGGAGCTGGGTTTCGTACTTCTGCGCAGCCGCTTCAAGCTGGCGTCCGTAGTACGCATTGCTGGTGTCGGAGTACTCAAAAACGCCGTGAATACGCGACAAAAATTCAGCCGGAACCCTTTCTTCTTTATGCGTGGCAATAAACACCGGAATACCGAATCCCGTGGCTTCTATTTCTTCTATGGCGCCATTGTAAATATCACTGACGGCCAGAACCACGGCTGCCACATCAATATAATCCGATGCGGTGATATCCACGATCTCCCGCGAAGTGGTAAAGCATTCAGGGCAGGCACGGCTGACGGCAATTTTTAACTTTTTCATCTTTATCTCTTTATTTCAGGCAATATGGGTCCCTCGACTTCTTGCGGTAAAGAAATCGATTTTTTCCGGAAAAAAAAGCAAAGCGTGTCCGCTGATACGAAATCAGTTAATTGCTTTTTGCTGAGTAGAATTCAGTCCGCCCGGTTGCGGAGAATCTGAATCACAAGGAATGAGCGCAGGTGTTCACAGGCAACAGCCTGTAAAATAGCGTTTTTCAGGATAACCTGTAAGCAGATGCGCCAGAAGTCGAAGGACTACCGGGCGTTAAAGAGATGAAAGTCAAAACAGTTTCGGTGGGCAAACATCATGATATGTGTTGTCCGCCTTATATGGGGCATTAAACGATTATTGTTTTCCATGTTCATTTTCCTTTCAGTAATTGAAAGCATGGTCATTTTATCCAGGAAAAAGGGATTAACTGTGAAACAGATCACCAATAACCGATCATTTCAGAAATAATTAGTCGTTTTGAGTGAATAACGCAGATCAAAATGCTGTTTTGTTGGTTTGGTGTTAAATTGGTGTTCTAATTATGTTTATTGAGGGCGAATATAGGCATGAAAATAA
>NZ_JADDTS010000003.1:39894-81115 GCF_015159675.1 Enterobacter cloacae complex sp. S2 | reverse complement strand
TTATTTTCATGCCTATATTCAGGCTGGTGTGTTCTTTATTTATAATTAAAGTGAATACTTATTCAGATCATAAACCGATATCCGATACCGGTTTCTGTTAATAAATGACGAGGACGCGCGGGATCGGCTTCAAGTTTCTGGCGAAGGTGTCCCATATAAATGCGTAAATAGTGACTATGTTCGACAGCATTCGGTCCCCAGACCTGGCTTAACAGCTGTCGCTGCGTTAACACTTTTCCGTGGTTACTGAGCAACACGGCCAGCAGACGAAACTCGATAGGCGTAAGGTGGATCTCTTCTTCCCCTCGCACGATGCGGCGGGCGGCAAGATCGACGCGGATATCGCCAAAGACGTACACCGGTTCAGAAGGAGTGGTGGCACTGTGTCGACGCAGCGCCACACGCAGCCGGGCCTGTAACTCGCCAATGCCAAACGGTTTGATCAGATAATCATCCGCTCCGGCATCCAGCGCGGCGATTTTATCCGTCTCTTCGGTGCGGGCAGAGAGCACCAGAATGGGCATCTGGCTCCACTGACGCACCTCACGAATAAAATCGATGCCGTCGCCATCCGGAAGTCCCAGATCCAGGATCACCAGATCTGGCTTGCGGGTGGCGGCTTCAATTAACCCCCGTTGAAGCGTACCGGCTTCATGCACGCGCAAGCCGTCGCCTTCCAGCGCGGTACGCAGAAATCGGCTGATAGCGAGCTCATCTTCAACAATCAGAACGTTAATCACAAATCCTCTGGTAATTCATCAAGTTCTGGTGGGGTTTCAAGAGGAAGTGTAACACAAAAGCGTGCCCCACCTTCCGGGCGGTTCTCTGCGGAAATGGTGCCACCATGCACGTCGACAATCGCCTGGCAGATCGCCAGACCCAGCCCAACGCCCGGAATGGCGGATTCCTTATTACCGCGCGCAAATTTTTCGAATATGGCGCGCTCCTGACCGGCCGGAATACCCGGCCCGTTATCCCAGACGTCGAGCCGCAGCACACGTTTATCCACCCTGGCAGCAATCCCCAGCCGGGCCTTTGCCCCGGCGTATTTAGCGGCATTTTCCAGAAGATTAATCAGCACGCGCTCAAACAGCGGGCCATCCACATGGATTAACGTCAGGGGTTCCGGCATGTCCAGCTCGATATGGCGCCCGCCGAGACCCGGCTCCAGCATCTTCAGCGCACTGCCGACAACCTCCTCAAGGGTGAGCCACTCTTTTTTGAGGTTAAACCCGCCGGACTGAATGCGCGCCATGTCCAGCAGGTTGTTCACCAGACGCGTGGTATTTAGCACGTGCTGACGAATTTCGCTGGCCTGCATCGCATGTTTTGATCCTTCCGCCGCCAGATCCAGCGTCAGAATTTCGGACTGGCCAAACAGCACGGTAAGCGGGGTGCGCAAATCGTGAGACAGCGCTGCCAGAAGCGAATTGCGAATACTTTCGCGCTCGCTTGCCAGCCGCGCCTGCTCTTCGCTGGCGGTGAGCGCCAGCCGTTCAAGGGCGCTGGCGACCAGCAGGGTGAAGGTTTCCAGCAGGCGCTGCTGCTCGGGGATCATCAGCTGACGCAGGTTAGACGGCTCGACGATGACCAGCCCGTGATTTTTATCCGCGCTGCGCAGCGGCAGGATCTGGTAAGGCACCCCGGGCAGAGTGTCGGTGCCGGCACCGGCAGGTAAACCCTTATCAAAGCTCCAGCGGGCAATCGCTTCATCCCAGGGCGTCATCCCCGAAGGGGAGGTCAGCGGGCGAAGGCGCCCCTGCTCGTCGGGGAGCAAAATCAGGTTACTGGCATGAAAGGTCGAACGTATAAACTGCTCGCTGGTCTGGACGATATCCTGCTGCGTGCGACCGACCGCCAGCGATTTTGACATCTCATACAGATGGCGGGTGCGCTGCTCGCGATAGCGGGCAATGCGTGCCTGGTAGCGCACGCCTGCCGTCAGATTCCCGATCACCAGCCCGACGGTAAGCATCACGGCAAATGTCAGAATGTACTGTACGTCCGAGACAGCAAGCGTCCCGCGCGGAGCGATAAAAAAGAGGTCGAAGCTGATGACGTTGATCACCGTTGCCAGCACCGACGGCCAGCGGCCATAAAAGAGCGCGACCACAACGACGCCCAGCAGATAAATCATGACCAGATTGGCGGCATCGAAGGCGATTAGCCACTGGCTGGCAATCACCGTAATCAGGGCGCAAAGGACCACGGCCACCAGGCAGCCCCGGATCTGGACGCGCCATTTATCGCCAAAGGTGCGTGCGTCCGGCGTACGGCCGGGCAGGGGGGCGGGCTTGTCATCCAGCGCGACGATGACTAAATCCAGATCCGGCGCGCGGCGTGCCAGCCTGTCGGCAAAAGATTCGCGGCTAAACCAGCGGCGATGCTGGCGACGTCCAATGACAATCTTGCCCAGGTTATGCTCGCGCGCGTAGCGCAGAATGGCTTTATCTTCCTGCGGATCGGACAGGGTTGCGGTTTCGGCACCCAGCTCCTGCGCCAGCCGCAGCGCGCTCAAAATGGCGCGACGCTGATTTTCCGGCAGGCCGTGAAGCTGTGGCGTTTCGACATACACCGCGTGCCAGACGCTGCCAAACTTCGCCGCAAGCCGGGCGGCGGTGCGGACCAGTTTTTCATTGCCGCTGCCGTGACCAATGCATAACAGAATGGCGTCACGCGTGTGCCAGACGCGCTCTTGTCCCTGTAGGTCTCGCCAGGCTCGCATCTGGTCATCCACGCGATCGGCGGTGCGGCGCAGGGCCAGCTCGCGCAGGGCAATCAGGTTTCCTTTGCGGAAAAAATGTTCGATAGCGCGTTCGGCCTGGCCGGCAATATACACCTTGCCTTCGTGCAGGCGCTGGCGCAGATCGTCCGGCGGCAGGTCAACCAGTACGACTTCATCGGCAGAATCAAAAAACGGATCGGGGACGGTTTCCCGCACCTGGATACCGGTTACCCCGCTCACCACGTCGTTCAGGCTTTCCAGATGCTGAACATTCACCGTAGTGAAGACGTCGATGCCGGCTTCAAGCAGCTCCTCAACATCCTGCCAGCGCTTCGGGTGGCGTGAGCCAGGCGCGTTGCTGTGCGCCAGTTCGTCCATCAGGATCAGCGCGGGGCGGCGGGCGAGGGCGGCATCAAGATCGAACTCCGTCACCAGCCGCCCGCGATGGCTGATACGCTGGGGCGGCTGCGTCGCCAGCCCCGTCAGCAGCGCCGCCGTCTCTTTGCGACCGTGGGTTTCCACCACGCCGATGAGAATATCAAGCCCCTGCGCCCGAAGCCGCTGGGCTTCCGTCAGCATGGCGAAGGTTTTCCCGACGCCCGCGCAGGCGCCGAAGAAAATTTTCAGCTTGCCGCGGTGGGCTTCAGCCGTTTGTTCAAGCAGCCTGTCCGGATCCGGGCGCATGGGCTCATCGGTCATTTAGTTCTTCCTTAGCGCATCCAGCGCCAGATTCAGCTCAACAATGTTCACTACCGGCATGCCGATGAAGCTGACCAGCGGCTTTTGCGTATGTTCTGCAACCAGCTGGCTCACCTGCTCGACGGTCAGCTGACGGGCGGCGGCCACGCGTGGGATCTGCCACGCCGCTGCGTCCGGCGTCAGGCTGTAATCCAGCCCGCTCGCGGAGGCGGTGACCAGCTCAACCGGCACCTCACGGCTGGCCTGCGGATTCGCGGCGCGCAGGGCGGCAACGCGTTCAGCAACGGCTTTGTCCAGGTCAGGATTACTGCCAGCCAGATTGCTGCCGCCGGAGGCCATTGGATTATACGGGCTTTCCGCAGTGGCGGAAGGGCGTCCCTGGAAGTAGCGCGGGTCCGTAAAGTTTTGCCCAATCAGACGCGAGCCGCGGTTTTCACCGTTCTGGATAATCAGCGAGCCGTTGGCCTGGTCCTCAAACCACCACTGGCCCAGCGCGGTTGTCATCAGCGGGTAAAGCCCGCCGGTAATCAGAGACAGCAGAATAAACAACAGTATAGCGGGACGTAACATCGTCATGAGATTCACCTTTTAAACCAGCCCGAACAGCGTTAACAACATGTCGATAACCTTGATCCCAATAAAGGGCACCACCAGCCCACCCAGACCGTAAATCCACAGGTTACGGCGCAGCATGGCGGCGGCCGTCAGTGGCTTATAGCTCACCCCTTTCAGCGCCAGCGGAATAAGAAAGACAATAATCAGCGCGTTGAAGATCACCGCGCTCAAAATGGCCGAGGCTGGAGAGTGCAGGTGCATTACGTTCAGGGCATTCAGCTGCGGATAGGTTGCCGCAAAGGCCGCCGGGATTATGGCGAAATACTTCGCCACGTCGTTGGCGATACTGAACGTGGTCAGCGAGCCGCGCGTCATCAGCATCTGCTTCCCGATATGCACCACTTCGATCAGCTTGGTCGGGTTCGAGTCGAGATCCACCATGTTGCCCGCCTCTTTTGCCGCCTGGGTACCGGAGTTCATCGCCACCGCCACGTCGGCCTGCGCCAGCGCCGGGGCGTCGTTGGTGCCGTCGCCGGTCATCGCCACCAGACGACCTTCCGCCTGATACTGGCGAATGAGTGCCAGCTTCGCTTCCGGTGTCGCTTCGGAAAGGAAATCATCCACGCCCGCTTCGGCGGCAATGGCCGCCGCAGTCAGACGGTTATCCCCGGTGATCATCACCGTTTTAATGCCCATCTTACGCATCTGGGCGAAACGCTCTTTTATACCGCCTTTAACGATATCCTTCAGGGCGATAACCCCCAGAACGCTTGCACCTTCCGCCACCACCAGCGGGGTTGCCCCCTGACGCGCCACGCTTTCCACCAGGTGGTCGACTTCCGGAGGGAAATGTCCATTATTGGCTTCAATATGACGGCGAATGGCATCAACGGACCCTTTACGGATCATCCGGTCCTGAATGTTAATTCCACTCATGCGGGTTTGCGCCGTAAAGGGCACGAACGTGGCGTGCAGGCTTTGTACGTCGCGCTGGCGCAGGTTAAAGCGCTGCTTGGCGAGGATCACGATACTGCGACCTTCCGGCGTCTCATCGGCCAGCGAAGAAAGCTGCGCCGCGTCGGCCAGCGTTTTTTCATCCACGCCGGGAGCAGGTAAAAAGTCAGAGGCCTGACGATTACCCAGGGTGATGGTCCCGGTTTTATCCAGCAGCAGTACGTCTACGTCACCCGCCGCTTCAACGGCGCGTCCGCTGGTGGCGATGACGTTCGCGCCCAGCATACGGCTCATCCCCGCCACGCCAATCGCGGAAAGCAGGCCGCCGATAGTGGTGGGGATCAGACAGACCAGCAGGGCGATCAGTACGGTGATGCTGACCGCTGTACCGCCGTAGGCGGAGAAGGGCCACAGGGTCGCCGTTGCCAGCAGGAACACAATGGTGAGCGCCACCAGCAGAATGGTCAGGGCGATCTCGTTCGGCGTTTTACGACGCTGTGCGCCTTCCACCATGGCGATCATCCGGTCGAGAAAGGTTTCGCCCGGGTTAACGCTGCACTGGATCACCAGCCAGTCGGAAAGAATGCGCGTTCCGCCGGTAACTGAGGCGAAATCTCCGCCCGACTCACGGATCACGGGCGCGGATTCCCCGGTAATAGCGCTTTCGTCTACCGACGCGCCGCCCTCAATTACCTCCCCGTCGCAGGGGATGATGTCCCCGGCTTCCACCAGCACCACGTCACCTTTGCGCAGTTCATCCGCCGGAACGTGGTCCATCTGCGCGCCGTATTTAGGTTCGCGTAATTTGCGCGCAAAGGCGGTTTTTTTGACCCCTTTCAGACTGTTGGCCTGCGCCTTACTGCGGCCTTCCGCCAGCGCTTCGGCAAAGTTGGCGAACAGCACGGTAAACCACAGCCACAGGCTGATGGCGCCGGTAAAGGTTGCATTTCCTGAAAGGTGTCCCGTTCCCATGGCAATCGCCAGTGCGGTGGTGAGTAAACTTCCAGTCCAGACAATAAACATCACCGGGTTGTGCCACTGCACGCGCGGGCTCAGTTTTTTTACCGCATCCATGAGGGCCTGACGAACTAAGGTTGGTTCGAGCAGGGCCAGTTGTTTACGACTCATGACAAATTCTCCGCAAAATCAGCGTAAAGAGAGATATTCCGCAACCGGGCCTAACGCGAGGGCGGGGATAAAGGTCAAGGCACCTACCAGCAGAACGGTGCCAATCAGCAGGCCGACGAACAGCGCGCCGTGAGTCGGTAACGTACCGGTAGTGGTCGGCTGGATCTTCTTATTCACCAGTGTTCCGGCGATCGCCATGACGGGAATAATCACGCCGAAACGACCGAAGAACATGCAGAACGCCAGCAGACAGTTCCAGAACGGTGAGTTGGCACTTAACCCTGCAAAGGCGCTGCCGTTGTTGTTTGCGGCAGACGAAACGGCGTAAAGCACTTCGCTAAAGCCGTGAATGCCCGGGTTAAAGATGCCGCTGCGCCCGGCGTCGGTCATCAGCGCCAGCGCGGTACCGAGCAGCACAAGGGTGGGGGTGACCAGGATCGCCAGCGCGGTTAATTTCATTTCGCGGACGTCGATTTTTTTGCCGAGATACTCCGGCGTGCGGCCGATCATCAGCCCGGCGATAAACACGGCGAGCAGAACGAACAACAGCATGCCGTACAGCCCCGAACCGACCCCACCGAAGACCACCTCGCCAATCTGCATCAGCCACATCGGGATCATGCCGCCAAGCGCGGTGAAAGAGTCGTGCATGGCGTTCACCGCCCCGCAGGAGGCCGCCGTGGTGACCACCGCATAGAGGCTGCTGGCAAGAATGCCGAAGCGGCTCTCTTTGCCTTCCAGGTTGATATTGCTGTTAGCCCCCAGCTGCATGAAATGGCTGTTGCCGTTCCATTCGGCCCACATCACCAGTGCTACGCAGACCACGAAGATTAACGACATGGCCCACAGCAGCGTACGGCCCTGGCGGCGATCGTTAACCACATCGCCAAAGGCGAAGCAGAGCGCGGCGGGGATCAGGAAGATCGCCAGCATCTGTACAAAATTGGTTAATGCCGTTGGGTTTTCAAACGGATGCGATGAGTTGGCGTTGAAGAAGCCGCCCCCGTTGGTGCCCAGCATCTTGATTGCTTCCTGCGACGCCACTGGCCCCATTGGCAGGAGTTCCCTGCCCCCTTCAAGCGAGGTGTAAGGGATATAAGGCAGCAGGTTTTGCAGAGTGCCTTGCTGTATAAAGAACAGGGCAATAATCAGCGCAACAGGCACCAGGATCCAAAGGGTGATGCGCGTGACATCAACCCACGCGTTGCCGAGCGTGCTGACATTCTGACGGGCAAACGCGCGCGTCAGGGCGAAGATCACCGCGATACCGCTGGCTGCAGACAGAAAGTTTTGCACGGTTAACCCGGCCATCTGGCTGAAGTAGCTGAGCGTGGTTTCACCGGCGTAAGACTGCCAGTTGGTATTGGTGACAAAGCTGACCGCCGTGTTCAGCGCCAGATGCCAGGATAAACCTGGTAACTGCTGCGGATTCAACGGCAAATTGCCCTGGAGCATGAGCAGCGTAAAGAGGGCAATAAGCCCCACGATATTCAGAAGCAGTATCGCCATCAGGTACTGGCCCCAGCTCATTTCGCGGTCGCTGATACCTGAAATGCGCCAGAGCACGTTTTCAATTTTTCGCGTACCCGGCAGTGGCACGTTGTTTATCAGCCGCGCCAGCGCTGTTCCCAGCGGCCTGGCGAGCACAAACAGCAGCAGTAAAAAGCTGGCAATAAGCAAAAACGCCTGAGCAGCCATCAGAATGCCTCCGCATTAATCAGGGCATAAATCAGATAACCCAATAACAGGAACACCAGCACGATGCCGGCAATCAGACCTGCACTCACACTCCACCTCCGGGTGACTTTTGTTGTTGTACAAACGGTAGGATTTGTGGCGCAAAGATTTCGCAAAAATCAGAAGGGCAGGTGTAAAAAAAGTATAAAAATGGGAAAGACCACAATTTAACTATTGTTAAGTAAACTGTTAACTTTTTTGTAACTTAATTACAGGCGTGAATGTAAATATTCACGAAATGGATGAAAATAAGTGGTCGGATGAGTAGTAAAATTACAAACAAAGCGGTATTATTTTAACCAGGTCACAGATTTCACATTTTCCGGAGACGGTTTCCGGCCAACTACAGGGGAGAAAAATATGGATCTTTATAAAGAGTATCCGGCTCATATCGTGTTCATGCGTCGCACTTTCGCCGTAGTGGCTGGCGTGCTGGCCCTGCCGGTGATGCTGTTCTGGAAAGATCGCGCACGTTTTTACAGCTATCTGCACCGCGTCTGGGCGAAAACCAGCGAAAAGCCGGTGTGGATGGATCAGGCCGAGAAAGCAACCTGCGATTTCTACTGATACGGTGTGACATCGTAGCCATAAAAAAACCGCCTACAGCAAAGTGGCGGTTTTTTTGTCCCTCGGGATTCGCGGTCCGTTGGGTAATCTTGCAGCCCCTACCCGGGATTTTTATCATACCCTTCTTTAAAAAGTTCGCAATCCACTTCACCTTTATAAATTCCTAATTTTACTGAAATAACTTACTTTTGGCGTTGGCGTTAATTATGATGCCACGTCCCTTTCCGCCATCTCGCAAATGGGCATCGGTCCTGGGAAAGGTGTATCCATAGCCGTAAAGCAGCCCGCCTACCCGGGCTTGTGTCCACCGATTTATCACCGGTGGTGATAGGTGGAGCGGTTAGCAGCAGGGACCGCATAGTGAAACGCTATTTATGCATCGCGTTCATTGTCGCCAGCGCACTCGTTGTAAAGAGTGATAAACCGGATGTGTTTAATGCCTTTACCCCGATAGCGCAGGACAAGTAGCGTTAAGGCCGCCTCGGGCGGCCTTTTTTATTTCATCCCGTCTACACTTCATGGCAAAGTAGTTCAATGCATGCCTTTTTCCTTTTACGGCATGCCCTTACGGACATAATGGACAATTGCCTGGAGTTTTATGCCCACCCATCTGGTTTGGTTTCGCGCGGATTTACGCATTCACGACAACTTCGCTCTCGCGGCCGCCTGCCGCGCTAAAGACGCGAATGTGCTGGCCCTGTTTATCGCCACGCCTGAACAGTGGCGGCAGCATGACATGGCGCCCCGGCAAGCGGCATTACTCAGCGCGTATCTGAATGACCTGCAACATTCACTGGCCGAAAAAGGCATTCCGCTGATCTATAAAGAGGCCCATGATTTTGCCGCACAGCATGAGATGGTGCAGGCAATCTGTAAGCAGCACGCGGTAACGCGTCTTTTTTACAACTACCAGTATGAATTTAACGAGCAGCAGCGGGATCGTCAGCTGGAGAAAAACCTTACGGGCGTGGTCTGTGAAGGCTTTGATGACAGCGTGATGCTCGCACCGGGCAGCGTGATGACCGGCAGTCACGAAATGTATAAAGTTTTCACGCCGTTTAAAAATGCTTTTATCAAACGCCTGAAAGAGGGGCTGCCAGAATGCGTTCCCGCCCCGGCCATAAGAGGGGAAACGATAACGGATCTGCAGGACATCAGGCTGAATTATCCCCAGCAGTCGTTTGATGAAACGGTATTCCCCGCCAGCGAGAAAGCGGCTATCGCCCGGTTGCGTCAGTTCTGCGCGCAGGGGGCGGCGGATTACGAGGCGCGGCGGGATTTTCCAGCGATTGAAGGCACCAGCCGCCTGTCGGCCTGTTTAGCGCTGGGCGCGCTCTCCCCGCGCCAGTGTTTACATCGGCTACTGGCGGAACAGCCTCAGGCGTTAGACGGGGGGGCGGGCGCAGTGTGGCTGAACGAACTGATCTGGCGTGAGTTTTATCGCCATCTGATGACGTATCATCCTGATTTATGTAAACATCGCCCCTTCATTCGTTGGACCGATAAGGTACAGTGGCAGTCGAATGAGAAGCTGCTTAAGGCATGGCAGCATGGGCTCACCGGCTTCCCGATTGTTGATGCGGCTATGCGGCAGCTCAATGAAACCGGGTGGATGCATAACCGTCTGCGTATGATTACCGCCAGCTTCCTGGTAAAGGATCTGCTTATCGACTGGCGAACCGGAGAGCGTTATTTTATCTCTCAGCTGATCGATGGCGATCTGGCGGCGAATAACGGCGGCTGGCAGTGGGCGGCCTCCACCGGCACGGATGCGGCTCCCTATTTTCGGATCTTTAATCCGACCACGCAGGGACAACGATTTGACGTCGACGGCGAGTTTATCCGTCGCTGGCTGCCTGAACTTAAGGATATCCCCGCCAAAGCCATTCATGAACCCTGGGCATGGGCGGATAAACAGCGTGTTACCCTGAACTATCCCCGTCCCATTGTCGACCATAAACAGGCGCGCGTCGCCACGCTGGCGGCGTACGAAACCGCCCGAAAAGTTTGAGAGAATGATGATGAAAAACAGTGAACTGGAACGCCTGATTAACGAAAAACTCAACACCGCCTCGTTTAGCGACTACGGTCCGAATGGCTTACAGGTGGAGGGTCGCGAGACGGTGCAAAAAATCATCACCGGCGTAACGGCAAGCCAGGCGCTGCTGGATGAGGCGGTGCGTCAGGAAGCCGACGCGGTGATTGTCCATCACGGTTATTTCTGGAAAAACGAATCACCGATTATTCGCGGCATGAAGCGCAACCGTCTCAAAACGCTGCTGGCGAATGACATCAACCTGTACGGCTATCACCTGCCGCTCGATGCGCATCCTGAACTGGGGAATAACGTTCAGCTTGCGCAGCTGCTGGGGATAACCGTGATGGGCGAAATTGAACCCCTGGTGCCGTGGGGTGAACTGTCGATGCCGGTTCCGGGTCTGGAGCTGGCATCGTGGATCGAAGCACGCTTGGGGCGTCGTCCGCTGTGGTGCGGCGACACCGGGCCGGATACCGTGAAGCGCGTGGCATGGTGCACCGGCGGCGGCCAGGGCTTTATTGATAGCGCGGCGCGTTTCGGTGTCGACGCCTTCATTACCGGCGAGGTTTCCGAGCAGACCATTCACTCTGCCCGTGAACAAGGCCTGCATTTTTACGCGGCAGGCCATCACGCCACCGAGCGTGGCGGCATCCGCGCCCTCAGCGAGTGGCTGACGGAAAATACCGATCTGGATGTGACGTTTATTGATATCCCTAATCCGGCCTGATGAGAGGTAGTTAAGTGCAGCGAGCGCGTTGTTATCTTCTGGGTGAAACCGCGGTAGTTCTGGAGCTTGAGCCTCCGGTGACGCTTGCCACGCAAAAGCGTATCTGGCGTCTGGCTCAGCGACTGCCCGAGCTACCTGGCGTGGTTGAAGCTATTCCGGGTATGAATAATATCACCGTGGTGCTGCGTGATCCGCACACGGGGGCGCTGGATGCCATTGAGCGCCTGCAACGCTGGTGGGAGGAGAGCGAGGCGCTGGAGCCGGAATCGCGGACGATTGAGATCCCGGTTGTCTATGGCGGCAAGGGAGGCCCCGACCTTGGCGTCGTGGCCGAACACTGTGGATTAACGGAGAAGCAGGTTGTGGAGCTGCATAGCTCAGTCGACTATGTTGTCTGGTTTTTGGGATTTCAGCCGGGTTTCCCCTATCTGGGCGGGTTATTGCCCCAGTTGCATACGCCGCGCCGGGCTGAGCCGCGCCTGAGCGTACCGGCGGGCAGCGTGGCGATTGGTGGCGAGCAAACGGGAATTTATCCACTCGCCTCGCCGGGAGGCTGGCAGCTTATCGGGCACACGTCCACGCCGTTATTTGAACCAGGCCAGGACGCGCCCATACTCCTGCGTCCGGGGGATACCCTGCGCTTTATCCCGCAAAAGGAGGGGATATGTTAACGCTTATTCGCGCAGGGCTTTACACCTCGGTACAGGATGCCGGGCGCTTTGGCCTGCGTCAGTCGGGCGTGAGCTACTGCGGTGCGCTTGATCGTCCCTCGCTGGAGATTGCCAACCTGCTGGTAGGCAACGCCGGCAGCACGGCGGCGTTAGAAATTACGCTGGGTCAGTGCGTGATTGAGTTTGGTCAGGAAACCTGGTTTGCCTTAACCGGCGCGGGCTGTGACGCGACGCTGGACGGCAAAGCGGTGTGGACCGGCTGGCGCCTGCGGGCGAAAGCCGGACAGCGTCTGACGCTCAAGCGTCCTCTGCACGGCGTGCGCAGCTATCTTGCGGTGGCGGGAGGTATCGACGTGCCGGAGGTGCTGGGCTCATCCAGCACCGACCAGAAAGCGGGAATGGGCGGACATGAAGGACGGCTGCTGCGCGACGGCGATCGCCTGGCGATTAAGCCATCAGCGCGCCATTTCACCACCACGCAGGGCGTGAAGCAGCTGTTGTGGGGGAACCTGATCCGCGCCCTGCCGGGGCCGGAATATCATGAGTTCGATGAGGCCTCAAAAGAGTCTTTCTGGCGCTCGCCATGGAAGATCAGCCCGCAGAGTAACCGCATGGGTTACCGGCTTCAGGGCCAGCCGCTGACCCGCACGACTGACCGGGAGCTGCTTTCCCATGGTCTGTTGCCGGGGGTGATTCAGGTGCCGGGCAACGGACAGCCCATCGTACTGATGAACGATGCGCAAACCACGGGAGGATATCCGCGTATTGCCTGCATTATCGAAGCGGATCGCTACCATCTGGCGCAAATTCCTCTCGGTCAGCCAATTCATTTTGTGCAGTGTTCGCTGGAGGAGGCGCTGAAAGCCCGTCAGGATCAGCAGCGTTATCTCGAACAGCTGGCGTGGAGGCTCGATGGTAAAGATTGATTTAAACGCCGATCTGGGGGAGGGCAGCAGCGCCGATGCGGCGCTGATGACGCTGGTCTCCTCGGTGAACATCGCCTGTGGGTTTCATGCCGGCGATGCGCAGACCATGCTGGCGAGCGTGCGCAATGCCGTGAAAAACGGCGTGGCGATAGGCGCTCACCCCAGCTTTCCGGACCGGGAAAACTTTGGTCGCACGGCGATGGATCTGCCGCCTGAGACGGTTTACGCGCAAATGCTCTACCAGATCGGCGCCCTGGAGGCGATAGTGCGCGCTGAGAAGGGCGAGATGCGCCACGTCAAGCCGCACGGCATGCTCTATAACCAGGCAGCGAAAGATCCGGCGCTGGCAGACGCCATTGCCCGCGCGGTACGGGACTGCAATCCGCGTCTGATTCTGGTTGGCCTGGCGGGCAGCGAGCTTATCCGTGCCGGCGAACGGCTGGGGCTGATTACGCGGCAGGAAGTGTTTGCCGATCGGGGATACCTGCCGGACGGCAGCCTGGTTCCGCGTACGCAGGCCGGTGCGCTGATCACCGACGAAGGTAAAGCGCTGGCGCAGACGCTGGAGATGGTGCGCTTCGGGCGAGTAACCTCGACGGAGGGTACAACGGCAAACGTTCAGGCTGATACGGTGTGCTTACACGGTGACGGCGAGCATGCGCTCCAGTTTGCACGACGCCTGCGGGCGGCGTTCTCGGAAGAGGGCATTGTTGTCAGCGCAGAATAATCATGAAAGGACAATAACATGCCAGAAGGTCCGGAGATCCGCCGCGCGGCGGATAGCCTGGAGGCGGCGATAAAGGGCAAAACTCTGACACACGTCTGGTTTGCCTTTCCTCAACTAAAACCGTTTGAAACAGAGCTGGTGGGACAGACGGTGACCCACATTGAAACGCGCGGCAAAGCGTTGCTCACCCACTTTTCCCATAACCTTACGTTATATAGCCACAATCAGCTTTACGGCGTCTGGCGTGTGGTAAAGGCGGACGAGCAGCCGCAAACGACCCGCGTGCTGCGAGTGCGGCTACAAACGGCGGATAAGGCGATCCTGCTCTACAGCGCTTCTGATATCGAAATGTTAACGCCGGAGCAGTTGCTCACGCACCCGTTCTTACAGCGGGTTGGGCCGGACGTGCTGGATATGCGCCTGACGGCAAGCGATGTGAAAGCCCGGCTGTTATCGCCCACATTCCGCAACCGGCAGTTTTCCGGGCTGTTGCTCGATCAGGCATTTCTGGCGGGGCTGGGAAACTACCTGCGGGTGGAGATCCTCTGGGAAGTGGGGCTGGCGCCGCAGCGCAAAGCGTCGCAGCTGAGCGATGAACAGCTGGAGGCGCTGTCGTACGCGTTGCTGGACATTCCCCGGCTGTCGTACAACACGCGCGGCGTGGTGGATGAGAACAAGCATCACGGGGCGCTGTTCCGCTTCAAGGTGTTTCATCGGGCAGGTAAAAAGTGTGAGCGGTGCGGCGGGGTGATTGAGAAGGCGACGATCTCTTCCAGGCCGTTTTACTGGTGTCCTGGGTGCCAGATGTAAAAAAGCCGGGTGGCGGCTACGCCTTACCCGGCCTACATCTCGCACTTGTAGGCCCGGCAAGCGAAGCGCCGCCGGGCGTGTTTTTTAGCGCTTAATATCAGACTTAAAGTCACGCTGCTCGTAGCCGGTATACAGCTGACGAGGACGGGCGATTTTCATGCCTTCGCTGTGCATTTCGTTCCAGTGCGCAATCCAGCCTACGGTACGCGCCATGGCAAAGATCACGGTGAACATGGAAGACGGAATGCCCATCGCTTTCAGAATAATGCCAGAGTAGAAATCGACGTTCGGGTAGAGTTTCTTCTCGATGAAGTACGGGTCGTTCAGCGCGATGTGTTCCAGCTCCATCGCCACTTCCAGCAGATCATCTTTGGTGCCCAGCTCTTTCAGCACTTCGTGGCAGGTCTCACGCATAACGGTCGCGCGAGGGTCGTAGTTTTTGTAAACACGGTGACCGAAGCCCATCAGACGGAAGGAGTCATTCTTGTCTTTCGCGCGGCGCACGAACTCAGGAATGTGCTCAACGGAGCTGATCTCTTCCAGCATCTTAAGTGCTGCTTCGTTCGCGCCGCCGTGCGCCGGTCCCCACAGGGAGGCGATACCCGCAGCGATACAGGCGAACGGGTTCGCGCCGGAAGAGCCCGCGGTACGGACGGTAGAGGTCGAGGCGTTCTGTTCGTGGTCAGCGTGCAGGATCAGAATACGGTCCATCGCGCGTTCCAGCACCGGGTTCACTTCATACTCTTCACACGGCGTAGAGAACATCATGCGCAGGAAGTTACCTGCGTAGGAGAGGTCGTTGCGTGGATACACAAACGGCTGACCGATAGAGTATTTGTAACACATCGCCGCCATAGTAGGCATTTTGGACAGCAGACGGAACGCCGCGATATCACGGTGACGTGGGTTATTCACGTCCAGAGAATCGTGGTAGAACGCCGCCAGCGCACCGGTAATACCGCACATGACCGCCATCGGATGAGAGTCACGACGGAACGCATGGAACAGACGGGTAATCTGCTCATGGATCATGGTGTGACGGGTCACGGTGGTTTTAAATTCATCGTACTGGGCCTGCGTCGGTTTTTCGCCGTTCAGCAGGATGTAGCACACTTCCAGATAGTTGGATTCGGTGGCTAACTGATCGATGGGGAAGCCGCGATGGAGCAGGATACCTTCGTCACCGTCAATGTAGGTGATTTTGGATTCGCAAGATGCGGTGGAGGTGAATCCAGGGTCAAAGGTGAATACCCCTTTGGAACCCAGCGTACGGATATCAATAACATCCTGACCGAGCGTGCCTTTTAGCACATCCAGTTCAATAGCATCATCACCATTTAGGGTGAGTTTTGCCTTTGTATCAGCCATTTACGGTCTCCTTAGCGCCTTATGCTTAAGACTGCGCTTTACCGGATTTGCTTTCAGCTGTTAATCATCGTTACCAGATTGTTATTTGGCTTACCGCTCAGCTCACGAGGAGAAACCAGGGTACAGAGCTATGGCGCCTTGCAGGTAAACGAATGAAATATCAGTGAAACAACAGCAAATCAGCGTTTTTGCAGTCCGAATTATTCAAACCTGTATATCACTAATAACTGTCCTGATAACTTCGGTCAATACCATCACACTGTTACATAACTATTTGTCAGGTGAAAGAGAGACCTCATAACTTTTGCGCATTATATGCCTTTTCTGATGACGTTTGTAACAATATTGTTTAACATTTGTCAAATCAGATGATTAAAAATTAAAAAGATGTTGTTATCGTGACCCCGATCACTGTTCCAGAGAAAACCCAACAAACTGTATGTAGGTTAATTGTAATGATTTTGTGAACGGCCTATACTGCCGCCAGGTCTCCGGAACACCCTGCAATCCCGAGCCACCCAGCGTTGTAACGTGTCGTTTTAGCATTTGGAAGCAATGTTTTGCATGACGCGCAGTTATAGAAAAGGAACGCTGTCTGACCCGCATCGCAGTCCGGAGGAAGGAAACAATAAGAACAGCATGTGGGCGTTATTCATGATAAGAAATGTGAAAAAACAAAGACCTGTCAATCTGGATCTCAAAACGATCCGATTCCCTGTAACAGCAATAGCGTCCATTCTGCACCGTGTTTCTGGTGTGATTACGTTTGTGGCGGTTGGTATCTTGCTGTGGTTACTGGGAACCAGCCTCTCATCTCCTGAAGGATTCCTCCAGGCCTCAGCCATCATGAACAGCTTCTTCGTGAAATTTATCATGTGGGGCATTCTGACCGCGCTGGCCTATCACGTGGTTGGCGGCGTTCGCCATATGCTGATGGACTTTGGCTACCTGGAAGAGACGTTCGAGGCCGGTAAACGTACCGCTAACATTTCATTTGTGATCACTGTCGTGCTTTCACTTCTCGCAGGAGTTCTCGTATGGTAAGCAACGCCTCCGCATTAGGACGCAACGGCGTACATGACTTCATCCTGGTCCGCGCTACCGCCATCGTCCTCACGCTCTACATCATCTATATGATCGGTTTCTTCGCCACTAGCGGCACACTGACGTGGGAAATCTGGAGTGGTTTCTTCGGATCGGCCTTCACCAAAGTGTTCACCCTGCTGGCCCTGTTCTCCATCCTTATTCATGCCTGGATTGGCATGTGGCAGGTGTTGACCGATTACGTTAAACCGCTGGCGATTCGCCTTCCGCTGCAACTGATTATTGTTGTTGCTCTGCTGGTTTACGTCATTTATGGATTTGTTGTGGTGTGGGGTGTGTAATGAAACTGCCAGTCAGAGAATTTGATGCTGTTGTGATTGGTGCGGGTGGCGCAGGTATGCGCGCCGCACTGCAAATTTCCCAGAGCGGCCAGACCTGTGCGCTGCTCTCTAAAGTATTCCCGACCCGTTCCCACACTGTGTCTGCGCAGGGCGGTATCACCGTTGCGCTGGGTAATTCCCATGAAGATAACTGGGAATGGCACATGTACGATACGGTAAAAGGTTCCGACTACATCGGCGACCAGGATGCCATCGAATATATGTGTAAAACCGGCCCGGAAGCGATTCTGGAGCTGGACCACATGGGTCTGCCGTTCTCCCGTCTGGAAAATGGCACCATCTATCAGCGTCCGTTTGGCGGCCAGTCGAAAAACTTCGGCGGCGAACAGGCGGCACGTACCGCAGCAGCGGCTGACCGTACCGGTCACGCTTTGCTGCACACCCTTTATCAGCAAAACCTGAAAAACCACACCACCATCTTCTCCGAGTGGTATGCGTTGGATCTGGTGAAAAACGCCGATGGCGCGGTGGTGGGTTGTACCGCACTGTGCATTGAAACCGGTGAAGTGGTCTATTTCAAAGCGCGCGCAACCGTGCTGGCCACCGGCGGCGCAGGCCGTATCTATCAGTCCACTACCAACGCCCACATCAACACCGGTGACGGCGTTGGGATGGCTATCCGCGCTGGCGTGCCGGTGCAGGACATGGAGATGTGGCAGTTCCACCCAACCGGTATCGCCGGTGCGGGCGTGCTGGTGACAGAAGGCTGCCGTGGTGAAGGTGGCTATCTGCTGAACAAACATGGCGAGCGCTTTATGGAGCGTTATGCCCCGAATGCGAAAGACCTGGCGGGTCGTGACGTGGTGGCGCGTTCCATCATGATCGAAATCCGTGAAGGCCGCGGCTGCGACGGCCCTTGGGGCCCGCACGCGAAGCTGAAACTCGACCATCTGGGTAAAGAAGTGCTGGAATCCCGTCTGCCGGGCATTCTGGAACTGTCCCGCACCTTCGCCCACGTCGACCCGGTAAAAGAGCCGATTCCGGTTATCCCAACCTGTCACTACATGATGGGCGGTATTCCGACCAAAGTGACCGGTCAGGCGCTGACCGTGAACGAGCAGGGTGAAGACGTGGTCATCCCTGGTCTGTTCGCGGTAGGCGAAATTGCCTGCGTATCCGTGCACGGCGCAAACCGTCTGGGCGGCAACTCCCTGCTGGACCTGGTGGTATTTGGCCGTGCGGTGGGGCTGCATCTCCAGGAATCTATTGCCGAGCAGGGCGCGTTGCGTGATGCGACCGACGACGAAATTGATGCCTCTCTTGAGCGCCTCAACCGCTGGAATGGCAACCGTAACGGCGAAGATCCGGTAGAAATCCGTAAAGCGCTGCAAGAGTGTATGCAGCACAACTTCTCGGTATTCCGTGAAGGTGACGCGATGGCCAAAGGGCTGGAGCAACTGAAAGCGATCCGCGAGCGTCTGAAGAATGCCCGTCTGGACGATACCTCGAGCGAGTTCAACACCCAGCGCGTTGAGTGCCTGGAGCTGGATAACCTGATGGAAACCGCGTTCGCGACCGCGATGTCGGCAAACTTCCGTACCGAAAGCCGTGGCGCCCATAGCCGCTTCGACTTCCCGGATCGTGATGACGAAAACTGGCTGTGCCATTCCCTGTATCTGCCAGAGTCGGAAACCATGACGCGTCGTAGCGTTAACATGGAACCGAAACTGCGTCCGGCGTTCCCGCCGAAGATTCGTACTTACTAATGCGGAGACAGGATAATGAAACTCGAATTCTCAGTTTATCGTTATAACCCGGATGTAGACGATGCTCCGCGTATGCAGGATTACACCCTCGAAGCGGAAGAAGGTCGTGACATGATGCTGCTGGATGCTTTAATCCAGCTGAAAGAAAAAGATCCTACGCTGTCGTTCCGCCGCTCCTGCCGTGAAGGGGTATGTGGCTCTGACGGTGTAAACATGAACGGCAAAAACGGTCTGGCCTGTATCACGCCAATTTCAGCGCTACAGCGTGCAGGCCAGAAAATTGTCATCCGTCCTCTGCCTGGCCTGCCGGTCGTGCGTGATTTGGTGGTGGACATGGGGCAATTCTATGCACAATATGAGAAGATTAAGCCTTACTTATTGAATAATTGGCAAAATCCACCCGCTCGCGAGCACTTACAGTCGCCTGAGCAGCGTGAAAAACTCGATGGGTTGTACGAGTGTATTCTCTGTGCATGCTGTTCAACGTCATGCCCGTCATTCTGGTGGAACCCGGATAAATTTATCGGCCCTGCGGGTCTGCTGGCTGCCTATCGCTTCCTGATCGACAGCCGCGATACCGAAACCGAGAATCGTCTGGAAGGGTTAAGTGACGCTTTCAGCGTATTCCGCTGCCATAGCATCATGAACTGCGTCAGTGTGTGTCCTAAGGGGCTGAACCCGACGCGCGCCATCGGCCATATTAAGTCGATGTTGTTGCAGCGCAGTGCGTAAGTAACAACGCCGGATGGCGCTGCGCTTATCCGGCCTACGTAACAGTAGGCCCGGTAAGCGTAGCGCCACCGGGCAAATTGCAGAAACCTTTAAAAACTGCCCTGAAGTTTAGACAGTTTCTAAAGGTTCCTTCGCGGGCCAAATGAAAAGAGCTCGCAGGTGAACCCCGGCACGTACACGTGGTGTGCGTGGTAGTTTCTACGGCGAAAGTAAGCATAAAAATGCTTAAGGGATCACGATGCAGAACGGCGCAATGAAAGCCTGGCTGGACTCTTCTTACCTCTCTGGTTCAAACCAGAGCTGGATAGAACAGCTCTATGAAGACTTCTTAACCGATCCTGACTCAGTGGACGCAAACTGGCGTTCCATGTTCCAGCAGTTGCCTGGTACAGGGGTCAAACCGGATCAATTCCATTCAAAAACACGTGATTATTTCCGTCGTCTGGCGAAGGATGCCTCACGTTACTCTTCTGCGATTTCCGACCCTGACACCAATGCGAAGCAGGTAAAAGTCCTGCAGCTTATCAACGCTTATCGCTTCCGTGGTCACCAGCATGCGAATCTCGATCCGCTGGGACTGTGGCAGCAGGAACGTGTAGCGGATCTCGATCCGGCTTATCACGATCTGACCGAGGCCGATTTCCAGGAAAGCTTTAACGTAGGTTCCTTTGCCATCGGCAAAGACACGATGAAACTGGGCGATCTGATTGATGCGCTCAAGCAAACCTACTGCGGCTCCATCGGCGCGGAATATATGCACATTACCTCCACCGAAGAGAAACGCTGGATCCAGCAGCGTATCGAATCCGTGGCGGGTCACGCGAATTTCTCAGCAGACGAGAAAAAACGTTTCCTGAGCGAACTGACGGCAGCCGAAGGCCTTGAGCGCTATCTGGGCGCGAAATTCCCGGGCGCAAAACGCTTCTCACTGGAGGGCGGCGATGCGTTAGTCCCGATGCTGAAAGAGCTGATTCGTCATGCCGGTAAGAGCGGCACGCGCGAAGTGGTGCTGGGCATGGCGCACCGTGGCCGTCTGAACGTGCTGGTTAACGTGCTGGGTAAAAAACCGCAGGATCTGTTCGACGAATTTGCGGGTAAACATAAAGAGCACCTCGGCACCGGTGACGTGAAGTATCACATGGGCTTCTCGTCAGATATCGAAACCGAGGGCGGTCAGGTTCACCTGGCGCTGGCGTTTAACCCGTCGCACCTGGAAATCGTCAGCCCGGTGGTTATCGGTTCCGTGCGTGCGCGTCTGGATCGTCTGGACGAGCCGAGCAGCAATAAAGTGCTGCCAATCACCATTCACGGTGATGCGGCAGTCACAGGGCAGGGCGTGGTTCAGGAAACCCTGAACATGTCGAAAGCGCGTGGTTATGAAGTGGGCGGTACCGTTCGCATCGTAATCAACAATCAGGTGGGCTTCACCACCTCTAACCCGCTGGATGCGCGTTCTACCCCGTACTGCACCGACATCGGTAAAATGGTTCAGGCGCCAATCTTCCACGTAAACGCGGATGACCCGGAAGCCGTTGCTTTCGTTACCCGTCTGGCGCTGGACTTCCGTAACACCTTTAAGCGCGACGTGTTCATTGACCTCTTCTGCTACCGCCGTCACGGCCACAACGAAGCGGATGAGCCAAGTGCAACCCAGCCGCTGATGTACCAGAAAATCAAAAAACACCCGACGCCGCGTAAAATCTATGCTGACAAGCTGGAAAGCGAAAAAGTGGCGACGCTGGAAGATGCGACCGAAATGGTCAATCTTTATCGCGACGCGCTGGACGCGGGTGAATGCGTGGTCAAAGAGCTGCGCCCAATGAACATGCACTCCTTTACCTGGTCGCCGTACCTCAACCACGAGTGGGACGAGAGCTACCCGAACAAGGTTGAGATGAAGCGTTTGCAGGAGCTGGCTAAACGCATCAGCACCGTGCCGGAAGCGATCGAGATGCAGTCCCGCGTGGCCAAGATCTATGGCGACCGCCAGGCCATGGCGGCGGGTGAAAAGCTGTTCGACTGGGGCGGCGCGGAAACGCTGGCCTATGCGACGCTGGTTGACGAAGGTATTCCGGTTCGTCTGTCCGGTGAAGATGCGGGTCGTGGCACCTTCTTCCACCGTCATGCGGTTGTACACAACCAGTCTAACGGTTCAACCTATACTCCGCTTCAGCACGTGCATAACGGTCAGGGCCAGTTCAAGGTCTGGGACTCCGTGCTGTCAGAAGAAGCGGTTCTGGCCTTCGAATACGGCTACGCCACCGCAGAACCTCGCACCCTGACTATCTGGGAAGCGCAGTTCGGTGACTTCGCCAACGGTGCGCAGGTCGTCATCGACCAGTTCATCTCCTCCGGTGAGCAGAAGTGGGGCCGTATGTGTGGTCTGGTGATGTTGCTGCCGCACGGCTATGAAGGGCAAGGGCCGGAGCACTCCTCCGCGCGTCTGGAGCGTTATCTGCAACTCTGCGCCGAGCAGAACATGCAGGTCTGCGTGCCGTCCACCCCGGCTCAGGTGTACCACATGCTGCGTCGTCAGGCGCTGCGCGGTATGCGCCGTCCGCTGGTGGTCATGTCGCCAAAATCCCTGCTGCGTCATCCGCTGGCGGTTTCGAGCCTGGATGAACTGGCTAACGGCACCTTCCTGCCAGCCATCGGTGAAATTGACGAGCTGGATCCGCAGGCCGTTAAGCGTGTCGTAATGTGTTCTGGTAAGGTTTATTACGACCTGCTGGAACAGCGCCGTAAGAACGATCAGAAAGATGTCGCCATCGTGCGTATCGAGCAGCTTTATCCGTTCCCGCATCAGGCGATGCAGGAAGTGCTGAAACAGTACGCTCACGTTCATGATTTTGTCTGGTGCCAGGAAGAGCCGCTCAACCAGGGCGCATGGTATTGCAGCCAGCATCATTTCCGTGAAGTGATTCCATTTGGGTCTGCCCTGCGTTATGCAGGTCGCCCGGCCTCCGCCTCTCCGGCGGTAGGGTATATGTCCGTTCACCAGAAGCAGCAACAAGATCTGGTCAATGACGCGCTGAACGTCGATTAATTAAAGGATACATAATGAGTAGCGTAGATATTCTTGTTCCCGACCTGCCTGAGTCCGTAGCAGATGCAACCGTCGCCACCTGGCACAAAAAACCAGGCGACGCGGTAACCCGTGACGAAGTGCTGGTAGAAATCGAAACTGACAAAGTGGTACTGGAAGTACCGGCTTCAGCGGATGGCATTCTGGATGCAGTCCTGGAAGACG
Source organism: Enterobacter cloacae complex sp. S2 (assembly GCF_015159675.1). NCBI lineage: Bacteria > Pseudomonadati > Pseudomonadota > Gammaproteobacteria > Enterobacterales > Enterobacteriaceae > Enterobacter > Enterobacter cloacae complex sp. S2. The sequence goes on along the minus strand of NZ_JADDTS010000003.1, from coordinate 58,350 downwards.
AAGGTACGACCGTGACTTCTCGCCAGATCCTGGGTCGCCTGCGTGAAGGCAACAGCGCGGGCAAAGAGTCCAGCGCGAAATCTGAAGAGAAAGCGTCTACCCCAGCCCAGCGCCAGCAGGCGTCTCTGGAAGAGCAAACCAATGACGCGCTCAGCCCGGCGATCCGTCGCCTGCTGGCTGAGCACAGCCTCGATCCGGCAGCCATCAAAGGTACCGGCGTGGGTGGCCGTCTGACTCGCGAAGATATCGACAAGCATCTGGCAAAAGCGCCTTCAGAGGCGAAAGCGGAAGCGAAAGCCCCTGCGGCAGCACCAGCGGCACAGCCAGCTCTGGGCGCACGTAGCGAAAAACGCGTGCCGATGACCCGCCTTCGCAAGCGCGTGGCCGAGCGTCTGCTGGAAGCGAAAAACTCCACCGCGATGCTGACCACCTTCAACGAAGTCAACATGAAGCCAATCATGGACCTGCGCAAGCAGTACGGTGACGCGTTTGAAAAACGTCACGGTATCCGTCTGGGCTTCATGTCCTTCTACGTGAAAGCGGTAGTTGAAGCGCTGAAACGCTACCCGGAAGTGAACGCGTCTATCGATGGCGATGACGTGGTTTACCACAACTACTTCGACGTCAGCATGGCGGTTTCTACCCCACGTGGCCTGGTCACCCCGGTTCTGCGTGATGTGGACACCCTGGGTATGGCTGACATTGAGAAGAAAATCAAAGAGCTGGCCGTGAAAGGCCGCGACGGCAAGCTGACCGTTGAAGACCTGACTGGCGGTAACTTCACCATTACCAACGGTGGCGTGTTCGGCTCGCTGATGTCTACCCCGATCATCAACCCGCCGCAGAGCGCGATCCTGGGTATGCACGCCATTAAAGATCGTCCAATGGCGGTAGACGGTAAAGTTGAGATCCTGCCGATGATGTACCTGGCGCTCTCATACGATCACCGCCTGATCGACGGCCGCGAGTCCGTAGGCTTCCTGGTTGCCATTAAAGAGCTGCTGGAAGATCCAACGCGTCTGCTGCTGGACGTTTAGTAACTATTTAGCATCACCTGCCCTGTAGGCCGGATAAGCGTAGCGCCGGTCTACAGGTTTGAAGATAACGATTACCCTGAAGGATGGATAGAACACATGAACTTACATGAATATCAGGCCAAACAGCTGTTTGCCAGGTCAGGCTTACCGGCTCCGGTGGGTTATGCCTGTACTACCCCGCGTGAAGCAGAAGAAGCCGCATCTAAAATCGGTTCCGGCCCGTGGGTAGTTAAATGTCAGGTTCACGCTGGTGGCCGTGGTAAAGCGGGCGGTGTGAAGGTTGTTAAGAGCAAAGAAGAGATCCGTGCGTTTGCTGAACATTGGCTCGGCAAGCGTCTGGTAACCTACCAGACAGATGCGAATGGCCAGCCGGTCAACCAGATCCTGGTTGAAGCGGCAACCGACATCGCGAAAGAATTGTACCTCGGCGCAGTCGTAGACCGTAGCTCCCGTCGCGTGGTGTTCATGGCATCTACCGAAGGCGGCGTGGAAATCGAAAAAGTGGCGGAAGAGACCCCGCACCTGATCCACAAAGTGGCAATCGATCCGCTGGCGGGCCCAATGCCTTACCAGGGACGTGAGCTGGCGTTCAAACTGGGTCTGGAAGGCAAGCTGGTTCAGCAGTTCACCAAGATCTTCATGGGGCTGGCGACCATCTTCCTGGAGCGCGATCTGGCGCTGATCGAGATCAACCCGCTGGTGATCACCACCCAGGGCGACCTGATCTGCCTCGACGGCAAGCTGGGCGCTGACGGCAACGCGCTGTTCCGCCAGGCGGATCTGCGCGAAATGCGCGACCAGTCTCAGGAAGATCCGCGTGAAGCGCAGGCTGCCCAGTGGGAGCTGAACTACGTGGCGCTGGATGGCAACATCGGCTGCATGGTTAACGGTGCGGGCCTGGCAATGGGCACCATGGACATCGTTAAGCTGCACGGCGGTGAGCCAGCGAACTTCCTCGACGTGGGCGGTGGCGCAACCAAAGAGCGCGTAACCGAAGCGTTCAAAATCATTCTCTCTGACAGCAACGTAAAAGCGGTTCTGGTGAACATCTTCGGCGGTATCGTACGTTGCGACCTGATCGCCGACGGTATCATCGGCGCGGTAGGAGAAGTGGGCGTTAACGTTCCGGTTGTTGTACGTCTGGAAGGGAATAACGCTGAACTCGGCGCGAAAAAACTGGCTGACAGCGGCCTGAATATTATTGCAGCGAAAAGTCTGACGGATGCAGCTCAGCAGGTTGTTGCCGCAGTGGAGGGGAAATAATGTCCGTTTTAATTAATAAAGATACCAAGGTTATCTGCCAGGGCTTCACCGGTAGCCAGGGGACTTTCCACTCCGAACAGGCGATTGCCTACGGTACGCAGATGGTTGGCGGCGTAACGCCAGGTAAAGGCGGCACCACGCACCTGGGCCTGCCGGTGTTCAACACCGTGCGTGAAGCAGTAGAAGCGACGGGCGCAACCGCGACCGTGATCTACGTTCCAGCGCCGTTCTGCAAAGACTCTATTCTGGAAGCGATCGACGCAGGCATTAAGCTGATCATCACCATCACCGAAGGCATCCCGACGCTGGATATGCTGACCGTGAAGGTGAAGCTGGACGAAGCAGGCGTGCGCATGATCGGTCCGAACTGCCCAGGCGTTATCACCCCGGGCGAATGCAAAATCGGCATCATGCCGGGCCACATTCACAAACCGGGCAAAGTGGGCATCGTGTCCCGTTCCGGTACCCTGACCTATGAAGCAGTTAAGCAGACCACCGATTACGGCTTCGGCCAGTCCACCTGCGTGGGCATCGGCGGTGACCCGATCCCAGGCTCTAACTTCATCGACATCTTGAAGCTGTTCCAGGAAGATCCACAGACCGAAGCGATCGTGATGATCGGTGAGATCGGTGGTAGCGCGGAAGAAGAAGCGGCTGCTTACATCAAAGATCATGTGACCAAGCCGGTGGTGGGTTACATCGCGGGTGTGACCGCGCCGAAAGGCAAACGTATGGGTCACGCGGGTGCGATTATCGCTGGCGGTAAAGGTACGGCTGATGAGAAATTCGCAGCACTGGAAGCCGCAGGCGTGAAAACCGTTCGCAGCCTGGCGGATATCGGTGAAGCACTGAAATCCATCATTAAGTAAGTCCTCTCTGCTCCCCGAATGGGGCGCGTTGAAGTATAAAAAAATGTCCGTTTCGACATGGTTGGCCGCTGTAAAGCGGCCTTTTTTTATTGCCTGCGTTTAGCCACCAGAGTGAATTTATAGTCGTCGGTGTTAAACACGTTGCGACTGTATTCAAATACCCGGCCGTCTTTAAGGAAGCCGCGGGAAACTTTTTCAAGAATTGGTTTTGCCGGATCGAGCGCCAGGGCGGCAATCGCCTCGTCCGATGGCATGACTGGCACCAGCTCCTGCTCGCTGCGATCGATAACCAGCTTTTTGACCTGCTCAATGTAATGGTATTTCGACTGTTCCATCACTTCCCAGGTGAGGTCGGGGAACATCGCCAGCGGCATCCATGTCTCTTCCAGATTCACCGGCTTTTCCCTGATGAAGCGTACGCGCTTGACGTGCCAGACCTTATCATCCGGATTGAGCGCCAGTTTTGCCGCGAGCCGCTCATCGGCTTTCACCACTTCGAAGACGCTGACGTCGCTGTGCGTATCAACGTTGCGATCCGCCAGTTTTTCGTAAAAGCCGGTAAGCTGATAAATATCGTAATTCACCCGCTCCTCTTTTACATACGAGCCGCTGCCCTGAATGCTTTCGATGATCTGCTCGTCGGCGAGCAGCTTCAAAGCCTGCCGCACGGTGACACGGCTAACGTTAAATGCCTCCTGAAGGCTGGATTCCGTCGGCAGCGCGTCTCCGGGTTTTAATTCCCCGGCGTTAATCTTCTCGCGGAACGCATCGGCGATCTGCCGGTACATCGGTTTATTGCCCATTGTGGTTACGCCTTTTTAATACCTTTTTAGGGGAATTATGCCTTCAGTGACTGATTTGTAAATAATACAAATTAAATACAAATATCGTTGTTAGTGAAAATGATCACATAAATGTATTATCCAGTCTGCCACAATCCTCCCCAGACAATAACTTTGGATAGGTGAGGATCTTATGAACCTGACGACTCTGACCGACCCCCGTGCTGTCTGCGTGCAGGCGCAGTTTACCAGCCGTGATGAGGCAATCCGTCAGCTTGCGACGCGGCTGGTAGCGTTGGGCAAAATAGCCGACGCCGATACGTTTCTGGCAGAGGTTTTCCATCGCGAATCGCTTGGCCCGACGGCGCTGGGCGAGGGGCTGGCCGTACCCCATGGTAAATCAGCGGCAGTAAAGGAAGCGGCTTTTGCCGTGGCAACACTGCGCGAGCCGCTGGTCTGGGAAGGCGTGGACGGACCGGAGGAGGTCGAGCTGATTTTTTTGCTCGCCATTCCTCCCGCACAAGCGGGATCAACGCATATTCAGGTGCTGACGGAACTGACGTCCCGCCTGGCGGATGACGATCTCAGGGCGCACGTGATGACGGCGACCAGCGCGGAAGCGGTGCTTGCTGCGCTGGAAACGGCGCCTGAGGCGCAAGAAACCGCCGTCGCAGAGAATGCCCCGACGATCGTCTGCGTTACCGCCTGTCCGGCCGGGATCGCCCATACCTACATGGCAGCGGAATATCTCGAAAAAGCGGGACGTAAGCTCGGCGTCAATGTAGTGGTCGAAAAGCAGGGGGCAAACGGTATTGAGGGGCGCATCACCGCGCAGCATTTGCAGGAGGCAAAAGCGTGTATCTTCGCGGCGGAAGTGGCGATCAAAGAGCGTGAGCGTTTTCAGGGGATCCCCGCCATTTCCGTGCCCGTCGCGGAACCCTTGCGCCATGCGGAAGCGCTCATTGAGCGTGCGCTGGCGCTACAGCCTGTATCCGATGCGCGTCCTGCGCACGTCGACACGGACGCGAAAAAGTCCGTTAAAACCGAACTCAAGCAAGCGCTGCTCAGCGGTATCTCCTTTGCGGTGCCGCTGATCGTCGCTGGCGGCACGGTGCTGGCCGTGTCGGTACTGCTGGCGCAAATCCTGGGCTTGCAGCACCTGTTCGATCAGGAAAACTCGTGGCTGTGGATGTACCGCAAACTGGGCGGTGGGATGCTCGGCATTCTGATGGTCCCTGTTCTGGCGGCCTATACCGCTTACTCGCTGGCGGATAAACCTGCGCTTACGCTGGGCTTTGCGGCGGGCCTTGCCGCCAATATGATCGGCTCCGGCTTTCTGGGGGCCATCGTCGGCGGGCTGATTGCGGGCTACCTGATGCGCTGGGTGAAAAACCACATCCGGCTGAGTAGCCGCTACAACGGCTTTCTGACCTTTTATCTCTATCCGGTGATTGGCGTACTGGGCGCAGGCAGCCTGATGCTGTTTGTGATCGGCGAACCGGTGGCCTGGATCAATAACGCTCTGACCGCCTGGCTTAATGGTCTCTCCGGCGCGAACGCGCTGCTGCTGGGGGCGATCCTGGGCTTTATGTGCTCGTTCGATCTGGGCGGTCCGGTCAACAAAGCCTCTTACGCGTTCTGTCTGGGCGCGATGGCCAACGGCGTATACGGGCCTTATGCGATCTTCGCCTCCGTCAAAATGGTTTCGGCCTTTACCGTGACGGCATCAACGATGCTGGCTCCGAATCTGTTTAAACAGTTCGAAATTGAGACCGGCAAATCCACCTGGCTGCTGGGGCTGGCGGGCATCACCGAAGGGGCAATTCCGATGGCTATCGAGGATCCGTTGCGAGTCATCGGCTCATTTGTTCTGGGGTCAATGGCGACCGGAGCGATTGTCGGAGCGATGGGTATTGGGCTCTCCACCCCGGGCGCGGGCATTTTCTCTCTCTTCTTACTGCATGATGCCGGGCTGGGCGGCGTGATAGCCGCTGCCGGCTGGTTTGGCGCCGCGCTGGTGGGCGCCGCAATCTCTACGCTCATTTTACTGCTCTGGCGACGCCAGGCCGTGAAGAGCGGTACCTACGTGACTGAAGACATACCATCCTAAACACGCACTGACAGGAAACGAAGATGAAAGCTGTATCTCGCGTTCATATCACGCCACATATGCACTGGGACCGGGAGTGGTACTTCACCACCGAAGCGTCACGTATTCTTCTGGTCAATAATATGGAAGAGATCCTCACCCGTCTTGAGCAGGACGCAGAGTATAAATACTACGTTCTCGACGGCCAGACGGCGGTGCTGGAAGATTATTTTGCCGTGAAACCGGAAAACAGGCCACGCGTGAAGGCGCTGGTGGCGGCCGGGAAGCTGATTATCGGGCCGTGGTATACCCAGACGGACACCACCCTTGTCTCCGGCGAGTCGATTGTGCGCAATCTGATGTACGGCATGCGCGACTGTCTGGCCTTTGGCGAGCCGATGAAAATTGGCTATCTGCCGGACTCCTTCGGCATGTCTTCCCAGCTGCCACACATTTACAACGGTTTTGGCATCACGCGCACCATGTTCTGGCGCGGGTGTTCCGAGCGGCACGGTACCGATAAAACCGAATTTCTCTGGCAAAGCCAGGACGGCAGCGAAGTGACGGCACAGGTGCTGCCGCTGGGCTACGCGATTGGTAAGTACTTACCGGAGGATGAAGCCGGACTGCGCAAACGGCTCGACAACTACTTCGAGGTGCTCGAAAAAGCCTCCGTGACGAAAGAAATTTTGCTGCCTAACGGCCATGATCAGATGCCGCTCCAGCAGAACATATTTGCGGTGATGGATAAGCTGCGCAAAATCTATCCGCAGCGTCAGTTTGTGATGAGCCGCTTCGAGGAGGTGTTTGACCATATCGATGCGCACCGCGATGAACTGGCGACGCTGAAAGGGGAATTTATTGACGGTAAATATATGCGGGTGCACCGGACGATCGGCTCCACGCGGATGGACATCAAAATCGCCCACGCCCGGATAGAGAATAAAATCGTCAACGTCCTTGAGCCGCTGGCTACGCTTGCCTGGACGCTGGGCTTTGACTATCACCACGGCTTGCTGGAAAAAATGTGGAAAGAGATCCTCAAGAATCACGCCCACGACAGTATCGGCTGCTGCTGCAGCGATAAAGTGCATCGCGAGGTGATGTCACGCTTTGAGCTGGCGGAAGACATGGCTGATAACCTGACGTGCTTCTATATGCGCAAGATTGTCGACAACATGCCGCAGAGCGAGGAAGACAAACTGGTGATGTTTAACCTCACGCCCTGGCCGCGTGAGGAAGTGATTAACACCACGATACGTCTGCGCGCCAGCCAGTTCCGCCTGTTGGACGAAAAGGGAAATGAAATCCCTTATTATCTCCGCAGCGCGCGTGAGATAGACCCCGGGCTGATTGACCGGCAGATAGTGCATTACGGCAACTACGATCCCTTCATGGAGTTTGACATCCAGCTCAACCAGATCCTGCCATCTATGGGTTACCGCACGCTCTATATCGAGCCGCACGTGGCCGGCAAACTGCAGACGCCAGATAAATCGCCGGAGGCGTTACTGGAAAATGCTTTCTGGGAAGTAACGTTAAACGAGGACGGTACTTTGCGTCTGCTCGATAAAGCGTCCGGGCTTATCTATGACCGCGCGCTGGAAATTGAAGAGAGCTCGGATGATGGCGATGAGTACGACTACTCGCCTTCACGGGAAGAGTGGAGACTCTCTTCCGCGCAGGGCGAACATGAGGTTGAGGTGATCCACGAGGCCTGGCAGAGCAGGGCGGTGATCCGCCATCGAATGGCGGTGCCAGCGGATCTCGCTGAACGTTCTGCGCGTCAGCAGACGGGAACGCTTGAGGCAGAACTCACGGTCACGCTCAGCCATAACAGCCGACGTATCGACGTCGAGGCACGTCTCGGAAATCACGCGGATGACCACCGTGTGCGGGTGCTGATCCCGACACCATTCACCACAGAGACGGTCTTAGCCGATACCCAGTTTGGTTCGCTGACGCGCCCTGTACAGGATGAAGCGATGGCAGACTGGCAGGAGGAGGGATGGAAGGAAGCGCCGCTGCCGGTGTGGAATCTGCTCAACTACGCGGTGCTCCAGGAACGGCGTAACGGGATGGCGCTATTTACCGAAGGGTTGCGCGAATTTGAAGTAACAGGTGAGCGTCAAAACACGTTTGCCCTGACGTTGCTTCGCGGCGTCGGGTTGCTTGGGAAGGAAGACTTACTTCTGCGCCCTGGCAGACCGTCCGGGATCAAAATGCCGGTGCCTGATTCGCAGATGCGGGGCCAGTTAACCTGTCGCTTTAGCCTGTTCAGTTTTAATGGTACGCCCGTCAGTGCTGGCGTTGCGCAGCAGGCGAAGTCGTGGTTAACGCCAGTGCACTGTTATAACAAAATTCCGTGGGATGCGATGAAGCTTAACCGTGCCTCTTTCACCACACCCTGTAGCTATAGCCTGCTAACGCTGGCGCCTAACGGATGTGTACTCAGTGCGCTGAAAAAAGCGGAGGATCGTGACGAGATGATTCTTCGTCTGTACAACCCTTCGGAGACCCGCTCCAGTGACGTGGCTTTGTCTGTGAACCGTGAGGTCCAGGCCTGTTGCGAAACGGACATGAATGAGGTGTGCAAAGCGCAAGGGGAGGAGGGCTCAGCCATTACGGGGCCTTTCCGGCCAGGCCAGTCACGCACCTTCAGCATAAAAATTGAAAGGTAATCTCAAGAACAATATCAAGGCCGCATCCCCTGCGGCCTTTATTTCATCAAATAGTCACCAAATGGTGTTAATTTTAAGATTAGCGAAGGTGAATGAAATGTAATCTTTTAGGCGGGTAGTAAAACGAAAGAAAAATACTGTGAAGCGGATAACATTATATGTTTCTCTCCCTGCAAAAAGGTCTTTTTTCACACGCGTTAATAAAAATCACAACTGTTTATATTATCTTCTGGCTTTTATAACCATTAATGCCTTTAAATATACATGTTATTAACAAGGTTTTTACTATCCATATCACAAAGAAACATCATTAACAGTACCGGCTGTTTTTGATTTAAATCAATGTTTAATCCTTGGAAAAAGGCTCCAAAAGGCGTTAAATTGTTCCCGATCAAAATGGCCGAAAAGTGGTAATTTTGCTATAAATTGATCGCCGTCGAAAAACGTAAATCTGTTCGAATAAAAACCTGTTTATTGTAAGGGTTTTGCAGCGTATTATATTTACGGGATCAATTTGGTTTTTTCTTAACGTATTTGTAACCTTTCATCATTGCTTTTTCCTCCTGTAGAGAATAAGCAACGAAGAAGGGAAGCAGATAACTTTGTATTGGGGCATGCGTGTGGATCCTTATCTAACGGGGTTCACTCTCGGAGTCTTCATGCGATGAGCAAGGAGTCATAATGTTAGACGTAGTCGAACTGTCGCGCTTACAGTTTGCCTTGACCGCGATGTACCACTTCCTTTTTGTGCCGCTGACGCTCGGTATGGCGTTCCTGCTGGCCATCATGGAAACGGTTTACGTCCTCTCCGGCAAACAGATTTATAAAGATATGACCAAGTTCTGGGGCAAGTTGTTTGGTATCAACTTTGCGCTGGGCGTGGCAACCGGTCTGACCATGGAGTTCCAGTTCGGGACAAACTGGTCTTACTATTCCCACTATGTAGGGGATATTTTCGGTGCGCCGCTGGCCATTGAAGGTCTGATGGCCTTCTTCCTCGAATCCACCTTTGTAGGTCTGTTCTTCTTCGGTTGGGACCGTCTGGGTAAAGTCCAGCATATGGCGGTAACCTGGCTGGTGGCATTAGGCTCCAACTTGTCCGCACTGTGGATCCTGGTGGCGAACGGCTGGATGCAAAACCCAATCGCATCTGATTTCAACTTCGAAACCATGCGTATGGAGATGGTCAGCTTCGCTGAGCTAGTCCTGAACCCGGTTGCCCAGGTTAAATTCGTGCACACCGTGGCGTCTGGCTATGTGTGCGGCGCGATGTTCGTGCTGGGCATCAGCTCCTACTATATGCTGCGCGGCCGTGACTTCGCGTTCGCCAAGCGTTCTTTCGCTATCGCAGCAAGCTTCGGTATGGCCGCGATTCTGTCCGTTATTGTTCTGGGTGATGAATCCGGTTACGAAATGGGTGACGTGCAGAAAACCAAACTCGCCGCAATTGAAGCTGAATGGGAAACCCAGCCGGCACCGGCAGCGTTTACCCTGTTCGGCGTGCCTGACCAGGACGCGCAGGAAAACCGCTTCGCCATTCAAATTCCTTACGCTCTGGGTATTATCGCCACGCGCTCCGTCGACAAACAGGTGACTGGCCTGAAAGATCTGATGGTGCAGCATGAAGAGCGTATCCGTAACGGGATGAAAGCCTACTCGCTGCTGGAACAGCTGCGCGCCGGCTCTACCGACCAGGCCGTTCGCGATCAATTTAACGACGTGAAGAAAGACCTCGGTTACGGTCTGCTGCTGAAACGCTATACCCCGAACGTCTCCGACGCGACGGAAGCGCAGATTCAGATGGCAACCAAAGACTCTATTCCACGCGTTGCGCCGCTGTACTTCGCGTTCCGCATCATGGTGGGTTGCGGCATTATCATGCTGCTGATCATCGCGGCCTCGTTCTGGTCAGTCATTCGTAACCGTATCGGTGAGAAAAAATGGCTGCTGCGCACCGCGCTGTACGGTATCCCACTGCCATGGATTGCTATCGAGTCCGGCTGGTTTGTTGCGGAATATGGCCGTCAGCCATGGGCGATCGGTGAGGTGCTGCCAACAGCGGTAGCGAACTCCTCCCTGACCGCAGGCGACCTGATCTTCTCCATGCTGCTGATTTGCGGTCTGTACACCCTGTTCCTGGTGGCTGAACTGTTCCTGATGTTCAAGTTCGCGCGCCTTGGCCCAAGCAGCCTGAAAACCGGTCGCTACCACTACGAGCAGTCTGTTACGACTACTCAGCCGGCACGCTAAGACAGGAGTCATCAAATGATCGATTATGAAGTATTGCGTTTTATCTGGTGGCTGTTGATCGGCGTTCTGCTGATTGGTTTTGCGGTCACCGATGGTTTCGATATGGGCGTGGGCATGCTCACCCGTTTCCTCGGTCGTAATGACACCGAGCGTCGAATCATGATCAACTCCATCGCCCCGCACTGGGACGGTAACCAGGTGTGGCTGATCACCGCAGGCGGCGCGCTGTTCGCTGCCTGGCCGATGGTCTACGCGGCTGCGTTCTCCGGCTTCTATGTGGCGATGATTCTGGTGCTGGCCTCTTTATTCTTCCGTCCGGTAGGTTTTGACTACCGCTCCAAGATTGAAGACACCCGCTGGCGTAACATGTGGGACTGGGGCATCTTCATTGGTAGCTTCGTTCCACCGCTGGTCATTGGTGTGGCGTTCGGTAACCTGTTACAGGGCGTACCGTTCCACGTCGACGAATATATGCGTCTGTTCTACACCGGTAACTTCTTCCAGCTGCTGAATCCGTTTGGTCTGCTGGCGGGCGTGGTGAGCGTGGCGATGATCATCACCCAGGGCGCAACCTATCTCCAGATGCGTACCGTGGGTGAACTACACCTGCGTTCCCGTGCGACCGCTCAGGTGGCGGCGCTGGTGACGCTGGTCTGCTTCGCGCTGGCAGGCGTGTGGGTCGTGTACGGTATTGATGGCTACGTGGTGACCTCCGCCATTAACCATACCGCACCGTCTAACCCGTTGACCAAAGAGGTGGCGCGTCAGGCTGGCGCATGGCTGGTGAACTTCAACAATATGCCTGCGCTGTGGGCTATCCCTGCTCTGGGTGTGCTGCTGCCACTGCTGACAGTGTTAATGTCTCGTCTGGAGAAAGGCGCTATGGCGTTCGTGTTCTCTTCCCTGACGCTGGCGTGCATTATCCTGACGGCAGGTATTGCTATGTTCCCATTCGTGATGCCATCCAGCACCATGATGAATGCTAGCCTGACCATGTGGGATGCAACGTCCAGCCAGTTGACGTTGAACCTGATGACGTACGTTGCTTGCGTGTTCGTGCCGATTATCCTGCTCTACACCGCCTGGTGTTACTGGAAAATGTTCGGTCGCATCACTAAAGAACATATCGAAAGCAACACCCACTCTATGTATTAAGTAAGGAGCTGAATATGTGGTATTTCGCATGGATTTTAGGGACGCTTCTTGCCTGTGCATTTGGTGTCATCACTGCCCTGGCGCTTGAGCATGTAGAAGCGTCTAAAGCAGGTGAAGATAAGCACTAATGAATATTATCGCAACGTTATATGCGGTAATGGACAAGCGCCCCCTGCGGGCGCTTTCCCTCATTATGGCATTACTGCTGGCGGGCTGTATCTTCTGGAACCCGTCGCGCTTCGCGGCTAAAACCAGCGAGCTTGAGATCTGGCACGGCTTCCTGATTATGTGGGCGGTGTGTGCAGGTGTGATTCACGGTGTCGGCTTTCGTCCGAAAGCGCTTCACTGGCAGGGCATCTTCTGCCCGCTGATTGCCGATCTGGTTCTTCTCGCCGGTTTGATTTTCTTCTTCTTCTGAATAAGAAATGTCCGTTAATGATATGGGCTTACCCGAGCCCATAAAAATTTACTCTCCGTTTACTTTCCCCCATTCCAAACCATCATTCCCGCGCGTATAGTAGCGAAGTTTGAAAGCTCCAACTTTTCTTGTATTACCGGGATGTAAAGTGAATACAACGCTGTTTCGATGGCCGGTACGTGTCTATTACGAAGATACCGATGCCGGTGGTGTGGTCTACCACGCCAGCTACGTTGCTTTTTATGAACGGGCACGCACAGAGATGCTGCGCCATCATCACTTTAGTCAACAGGTGCTGTTGGCTGAGCGAGTTGCCTTCGTGGTACGCAAGATGACGCTTGAGTATTTTGCGCCTGCCAGACTCGACGATATGCTCGAAGTCCAAACAGAAATTACATCAATGCGCGGAACTTCACTGGTTTTCACGCAGCGGATAGTCAATGCAGAGAACACGGTACTGAACTCAGCTGAAGTCCTGATTGTCTGTGTTGATCCAACCATAATGAAGCCTCGTGCGCTTCCTAAGTCTATTGTCGCGGAGTTTAAGCAGTGACTGACATGAATATCCTTGATTTGTTCCTGAAGGCAAGCCTTCTGGTTAAACTTATCATGTTGATTTTGATTGGTTTTTCAATCGCATCCTGGGCCATCATCATCCAGAGAACGCGTATCCTCAATGCCGCTGGCCGCGAAGCCGAAGCGTTTGAAGATAAGTTCTGGTCGGGTATAGAGCTTTCTCGTCTCTATCAGGAAAGCCAGGGACGCCGTGATAACCTTTCAGGCTCCGAACAAATTTTTTATAGTGGTTTCAAAGAGTTCGCTCGCTTACACCGTGCTAACAACCATGCGCCGGAAGCCGTGGTAGAAGGTGCGTCGCGTGCGATGCGCATCTCCATGAATCGTGAACTGGAAAATCTTGAAACGCATATTCCTTTCCTCGGTACCGTTGGCTCCATCAGCCCGTATATCGGCCTGTTTGGTACGGTGTGGGGGATCATGCACGCCTTTATCGCCCTGGGGGCGGTGAAGCAGGCAACCTTGCAGATGGTGGCACCGGGTATCGCAGAAGCACTGATCGCGACCGCAATCGGTCTGTTCGCGGCAATTCCGGCGGTAATGGCGTACAACCGTCTGAACCAGCGCGTGAATAAACTGGAACTGAACTACGACAACTTTATGGAAGAGTTCACCGCGATTCTGCATCGTCAGGCGTTTACCAGCACCGAGAGCAACAAGGGGTAAACCATGGCCAGATCGCGTGGACGAGGTCGTCGCGAGCTCAAGTCCGAAATCAATATCGTTCCGTTACTGGACGTGCTGCTGGTGCTGCTGCTGATCTTTATGGCGACAGCGCCCATCATCACCCAGAGCGTGGAAGTGGATCTGCCGGATGCGACAGAATCACAGGCGGTAAGCACCAATGACGATCCTCCGGTCATCATTGAGGTTTCCGGCGTAGGGCAGTACAGCGTGGTGGTCGAGAAGGATCGTATGGATCAGCTCCCCCCAGAGCAGGTTATTGCTGAAGCGCAACGACGCCTGGAGTCAAATCCGAAGACGGTCTTCTTAATCGGTGGTGCGAAAGACGTACCATATGATGAAATTATCAAAGCGCTGAACTTGCTACATAGCGCGGGCGTTAAGTCAGTTGGCTTAATGACTCAGCCTATTTGATCATCTGCGTAGTTTTTGGGAACCGATAGTGTCAAAGGCAACCGAACAGAACGACAAGCTTAAGCGAGCGATAATCGTCTCCGCAGTGCTGCACGTGATTCTTTTTGCAGCGCTGATCTGGAGTTCGTTCGATGAGCACATTGATGCATCGGGCGGTGGTGGAGGCTCATCCATCGACGCCGTCATGGTAGATCCCGGTGCGGTAGTGCAGAACTATAATCGTCAGCAACAGCAGCAGGCGAGCGCAAAACGCGCTGAAGAGCAGCGTGAAAAACAGGCGCAACAGCAGGCGGAAGAGCTGCGTGAAAAGCAGGCCGCCGAGCAGGAACGTTTGAAGCAGCTTGAGAAAGAGCGTTTGCAGGCGCAGGAAGCCGCGAAAGAGCAGGCGGAGCAGCAGAAACAGGCTGAAGCCGCAGCGAAGAAAGCGCAGGAACAGCAGAAGCAGGCGGAGGAGGCGGCAGCCAAAGCCGCAGCAGACGCTAAGGCGCAGGCAGATGCTCAGGCGAAAGTAGCCGCAGAAGCAGCGAAAAAAGCCGCTGCTGACGCGCAGAAGAAGGCCGAAGCAGAAGCCGCGAAGAAAGCCGCTGCTGATGCGAAGAAGAAAGCGGAAGCCGAAGCCGCGAAAAAAGCCGCTGCTGACGCACAGAAGAAAGCCGAAGCAGAAGCCGCGAAGAAAGCCGCCCAGGAAGCAGAGAAAAAAGCGGCCGCCGAAGCGGCGAAGAAAGCGGCTGCCGCTGAGAAAGCTGCGGCAGAAAAAGCCGCCGCTGCGGAAAAAGCCGCTGCTGATAAAAAAGCTGCAGCTGAGAAAGCCGCTGCCGATAAGAAAGCAGCAGCCGAAAAAGCCGCTGCTAAAAAGGCCGCTGCCGCTGAGAAAGCTGCCGCAGCCGCAGGAGTTGACGATCTGCTGGGCGACCTGAGTTCCGGTAAGAATGCACCGAAAACGGGCGGTGGGGCGAAAGGAAATGGACAGCCGTCAAAAGACAGCGGTACCTCCGGAGCCAACGGTGGGGCAACAGGTGCAGATATCAGTGCTTATGCCAAACAGATCCAGGTTGCGATTCAGAGCCGACTCTTTGATGCAGGCCTGTATCAGGGCAAGCAATGCGTACTGCACATCAATCTTGCGCCAGACGGCAGGTTGAAAAGCGTGACGTCTGAAGGGGGCGATCCTGCGCTCTGTCAGGCTGCGCTGGCCGCAGCCAGATCGGCGAACATTCCTAAACCGCCTAGCGAGGCTGTTTATGAAAGGATAAAAGATGCCAAACTGGACTTTAAGCTGTAATCAACTCTTCTAACGGAAGTATGAAAAACAGTCTATGGTCGTAAACAGGATAAGTAGTTTTGTCTATTTGGGTTTGTTAACATTCTGCTAAATTATCGTGGGTAAGGTTACCCAGATAAGGGAGATATGATGAAGCAGGCATTACGTGTAGCAGTTAGTTTTTTAATGCTGTGGGCAGCTGTACTGCACGCAGAAGTACGTATCGAGATCACCCAGGGGGTGGACTCGGCGCGTCCGATTGGTGTCGTTCCGTTCCAGTGGGCAGGCCCGGGCGCTGCGCCTGAAGATATTGGCGGCATTGTTGCAGCTGACCTGCGTAACAGCGGTAAATTTAACCCATTAGATCGTTCCCGCCTGCCTCAGCAGCCGGGTACTGCGCAGGACGTTCAGCCTGCTGCATGGTCTGCGCTGGGTATTGATGCGGTAGTTGTCGGTCAGGTTACGCCTGCACCAGACGGCGGCTATAACGTTGCGTATCAGCTGGTTGATACCGGCGGTGCGCCGGGTACCGTTCTGGCTCAAAACACCTATAAAGTGAACAAGCAGTGGCTGCGTTACGCAGGCCACACGGCGAGTGACGAAGTGTTTGAGAAGCTGACCGGTATTAAAGGTGCGTTCCGTACCCGTATCGCGTACGTGGTACAGACCAACGGCGGCCAGTTCCCTTATGAGCTGCGCGTCTCTGACTACGATGGTTACAACCAGTTCACCGTACACCGTTCACCGCAGCCGCTGATGTCTCCGGCATGGTCTCCGGACGGCTCTAAGCTGGCGTATGTGACCTTCGAAAGCGGCCGCTCCGCGCTGGTCATCCAGACGCTCTCTAACGGTGCTGTTCGTCAGGTTGCGTCATTCCCACGTCACAACGGTGCACCTGCGTTCTCTCCGGACGGTACCAAACTGGCGTTTGCCCTGTCTAAAACCGGTAGCCTGAACCTGTACGTAATGGATATTGGTTCTGGTCAGATCCGTCAGGTCACGGATGGTCGTAGCAATAACACTGAGCCAACCTGGTTCCCGGACAGCCAGAATCTGGCCTTTACGTCCGACCAGGCAGGTCGTCCACAAGTTTATAAAGTGAATATCAACGGCGGAGCAGCGCAGCGTATTACCTGGGAAGGTTCTCAGAACCAGGATGCTGACGTCAGTGCCGATGGTAAAACAATGGTAATGGTCAGCACTGCGGGTGGTCAGCAGCACATTGCCAAACAAGATCTGGTAACGGGAGGCGTACAAATACTGTCGTCAACGTTCCTGGATGAAACGCCAAGTCTGGCACCTAACGGCACCATGGTAATCTACAGCTCTTCTCAGGGGATGGGATCCGTGCTGAATCTGGTTTCTACAGATGGGCGTTTCAAAGCGCGTCTTCCGGCAACTGATGGACAGGTAAAATCACCTGCCTGGTCGCCGTATCTGTAATAATAATTAATTGATTACTAAAGGAATCTTAGAAATGCAACTGAACAAAGTGCTGAAGGGGCTGATGATCGCTCTGCCTGTTATGGCAATCGCAGCGTGTTCTTCTAACAAGAACGCAAGCAATGACCAGAGCGGCGAAGGCATGATGGGTGCCGGCACCGGTATGGACGCTAACGGCAATGGCAATATGTCTTCTGAAGAGCAAGCGCGTCTTCAGATGCAGCAGTTACAGCAGAACAACATCGTTTACTTCGATCTGGATAAATACGACATCCGTTCTGACTTCGCTGCGATGCTGGATGCGCACGCAAACTTCCTGCGTAGCAACCCGTCTTACAAAGTCACCGTAGAAGGTCACGCGGACGAACGTGGTACTCCGGAGTACAACATCTCCCTGGGTGAACGTCGTGCAAACGCTGTTAAAATGTATTTGCAGGGTAAAGGCGTTTCTGCTGACCAGATCTCCATCGTTTCTTACGGTAAAGAAAAACCAGCAGTACTGGGTCACGACGAAGCGGCTTACTCCAAAAACCGTCGTGCCGTACTCGTTTACTAAGAGAATTGCATGAGCAGTAACTTCAGACATCATCTGATGAGTCTGTCGTTACTGGTTGGAATAGCGGCCCCCTGGGCCGCTTTTGCTCAGGCACCAATCAGTAGTGTCGGCTCAGGCTCGGTAGAAGACCGGGTTACACAACTCGAGCGTATTTCTAATGCTCACAGCCAACTTTTAACTCAACTCCAGCAGCAGCTTTCCGATAACCAGAATGATATTGATTCCCTTCGTGGTCAGATCCAGGAGAGTCAGTATCAGCTTAATCAGGTTGTGGAGCGCCAGAAGCAAATTTTGTTGCAGATGGATAGCCTGAACAGTGGCGGAGCAGCAGCACAGCCAGCAGCAGGCGATCAAAGCGGTGCGGCAACGCCTGCACCTGCGGCAGATGCCTCCGCGTCGTCTGGTGCGCCTGTACAGAGCGGTGACGCGAATACGGACTATAACGCGGCCATTGCCCTGGTGCAGGATAAATCGCGCCAGGACGATGCTATCGTTGCGTTTCAGAACTTCGTTAAGAAGTACCCTGATTCCACTTACCAGCCAAATGCGAACTACTGGCTGGGTCAGTTGAATTACAACAAGGGTAAAAAGGATGATGCGGCGTTTTATTTTGCCTCTGTGGTGAAAAATTACCCGAAATCACCGAAAGCGCCTGATGCGATGTATAAAGTCGGCGTGATCATGCAGGACAAAGGCGACACTGCAAAAGCCAAAGCGGTTTATCAGCAGGTGGTTGCAAAATTCCCGGGTACAGACGGCGCCAAACAAGCGCAAAAACGTTTGAGTTCGATGGGTTGATTATCGCATGACCAGAAATCGCGTTATTTCTGGTCGTGCAGCATGATTCCTAAGCAGTTAAGTGATCTTCATCGAAATTTTTGTTGCGCAGAATTCTTAAATCAGTAATATATGCCGCCGTTGCCACGGGATATCAAACAACGTGAAAGCAGCGCAAAAGTGGGTCGTTAGCTCAGTTGG
>NZ_JADDTS010000003.1:39661-39807 GCF_015159675.1 Enterobacter cloacae complex sp. S2 | reverse complement strand
GAATCCTGCACGACCCACCACTTAAAGCAGTTCCGGCAGTACAGAGTGGGTGATTAGCTCAGTTGGTAGAGCATCTCCTTTACACGGAGGGGGTCGGCGGTTCGAGCCCGTCATCACCCACCACTCGGGTCGTTAGCTCAGTTGGT
>NZ_JADDTS010000003.1:0-39482 GCF_015159675.1 Enterobacter cloacae complex sp. S2 | reverse complement strand
TGCACGACCCACCAATTTTAATGTCTTACTCAGATACTACACGTGAAGGATAACGTTGCTTTAGCAACGGCCCGAAGGGCGAGGCGAAGCCGAGTCATCCTGCACGACCCACCAATGTAGAAAGGCGCCCTAAAGGCGCCTTTTTGCTATCTGTCTTTCGCCAGTACCTTGTAGGTCGGGTAAGGCGAAGCCACCAGCCGACAAATGCTACCGGCATCAATTCCCGATGACATTCCCCCCTCAAATTCGCTATCTTGTTTAGTATATAAAACACCATTGCCTCATTTTTGTTCTCTCATGCAAAACAAAGGCAATATTGTTAAGCCAGTAAAACGAGAAGCCATAATGAGTGTGATGTTTGATCCCGAAACCGCAATCTATCCCTTCCCGCCGAAGCCAGCTCCGCTAAGCCGGGATGAGAAGCAGTTCTATCGTGAAAAAATCAAGCGCCTCCTTAAAGAGCGTGATGCGGTGATGGTGGCGCATTACTACACCGACCCGGAAATTCAGCAGCTGGCGGAAGAGACGGGTGGCTGTATCTCAGACTCCCTGGAGATGGCGCGTTTCGGTGCTAAGCATTCAGCCTCCACGCTGCTGGTCGCGGGGGTTCGTTTTATGGGTGAAACGGCAAAAATCCTCAGCCCGGAAAAAACGATTCTGATGCCTACGCTGAATGCCGAATGTTCTCTTGACCTCGGTTGCCCGATTGATGAGTTCACTGCCTTCTGTGATGCCCACCCTGACCGTACCGTGGTGGTCTATGCCAATACGTCTGCGGCGGTGAAAGCCCGGGCAGACTGGGTAGTAACGTCCAGTATCGCCGTTGAGCTGATTGAACATCTGGACAGCCTGGGGGAGAAAATCATCTGGGCGCCCGATCGTCACCTGGGAAACTACGTACAAAAACAGACCGGTGCGGATGTACTGTGCTGGCAGGGCGCCTGTATCGTTCACGACGAGTTTAAGACCCAGGCACTGACCAGGATGAAACGCTTATACCCGCAGGCCGCAATTCTGGTGCATCCGGAGTCGCCGCAGTCGATTGTTGAGATGGCGGACGCCGTCGGCTCAACCAGCCAGTTGATAAACGCGGCAAAAACCCTGCCGCACAAGCAGCTCATCGTGGCGACCGATCGCGGTATCTTCTATAAAATGCAGCAGGCCGTACCAGAAAAAGAGCTGCTCGAAGCGCCAACCGCCGGAGAAGGGGCGACCTGTCGAAGCTGCGCGCACTGCCCGTGGATGGCGATGAATGGACTTAAGGCGATAGCGGAGGGGCTGGAGATCGGTGGCGCAGCGCATGAGATCCACGTAGACGCCGCCCTGCGCGAAGGCGCGTTAATTCCGCTTAACCGTATGCTGGATTTTGCGGCTACACTACGTACTTAACTTATTACGCCCCGGAGAAAAAATGGATTTTTTTAGCACACAGAACATCCTGGTTCATATCCCGATTGGTGCGGGCGGCTATGACCTGTCGTGGATTGAAGCGGTAGGTACGCTGGCCGGTTTACTCTGTATCTGGCTGGCCAGCCTTGAGAAGATCAGTAACTATGCGTTCGGGCTGATAAACGTCACGCTGTTTGCGATCATCTTCTTCCAGATCCAGCTCTACGCCAGCCTGCTTCTGCAGCTGTTCTTCTTCGCGGCCAATATCTATGGCTGGTACGCCTGGTCGCGGCAAAACAGTCAGCAGGAGGCGGAGCTGCAAATCCGCTGGCTGCCGTTGCCAAAAGCCATTGCCTGGCTCGCGGCCTGCGTGGTGGCAATCGGCTTTATGACCATCTTTATTGACCCGGTATTTGCCTTCCTGACGCGCGTGGCGGTCTCGGTCATGTCGGGTCTGGGATTAAACGTGACGATGCCTGAGCTTCAGCCTGATGCCTTCCCGTTCTGGGATTCCTGCATGATGGTGCTGTCGATTGCCGCAATGATCCTGATGACCCGTAAATACGTTGAAAACTGGCTGCTGTGGGTGGTCATCAACGTGATTAGCGTGGTGATTTTTGCCCGTCAGGGCGTTTATGCCATGTCGCTGGAGTATATGCTGCTGACCGTCATTGCCCTGAACGGTAGCCGCATGTGGATCAACAGCGCGCGTGAGCGTGGCTCTCGCGCGCTTTCCCACTAATGGTGATGCTCGTGTGAGTGGCCGGACTGCGCCTCGTTCAGGTGACAGTCTGGCCCGTTACAGGGCTGATACTCCATCTGGATGGTGGAGTGCGCAATTTCGTAGTGATGCTCAAGGAAGTGCCGAATACGTTCAAGCAACGCATCGTGATCGTGGGGCGGAATAACCTGAACGTGCAGCGTCATAAGCGGTTTCTCACCCACCAGCCAGACGTGAACGTGGTGAACGTTACGGACTTCAGGAATGGAACGACACAGATTGCGTTTTAGCTCGCCAATATCCAGCGACGTGGGAGCGCCTTCCAGCAGTTCATTCACGCTCTCTTTCAACAGCCGCCAGGCACTGCGTAATACAAGGCACGATACCAGCACGGAAAGAATCGGGTCGATGGGGGTCCAGCCCGTACCCATAATGATCAGCGCGGCGACGATGGCACCTACGGAACCCAGCAGATCGCCCAGCACGTGAAGCGCCGCGGCCCGTACGTTCAGATTTTTTTCGCTGCTGCCGCGGTGCAATATCCAGAATGCCAGAATATTGGCGGCCAACCCGGCAATAGCAATCACCATCATCGTCGTTCCGGCTACCGGTTGTGGATGACGAAAGCGCTGAAACGCCTCCCAGACGATAAGAATGGTAATAACCACCAGTGCAATCGCATTCACGAACGCAGCAAGTGTGGTCAGTCTGAGCCAGCCAAAGGTGTGGCGGGCATTGGGAGGGCGACGGGCAAACTGCACGGCCAGCAGAGCAAACAGGAGCGCGGCAGCGTCGGTCAGCATATGCCCGGCATCGGCCAGCAGCGCCAGCGATCCGGAGATCAGTCCGCCTGTCACCTCAATAATCATAAAGGTGGCAGTGACGCCAAAAGCCAGCAGAAGCCGTTTGGCATTTTCATCGCCAGTGGAGTGGGAATGGGAGTGGGAGTGCGCCATGGTATCGTTCCTGATTTATTATTATTTTTAGTGTAGCGTTTTTAAGAGCTTAAATAAAAAAGGAGAGCATTCGCTCTCCCTCTTTTACCTTACGGAAGGTTACTGGGTAGTACCGTCCGTTTTGGTATTGGCATCGCTGCCCACTTTGTCATTCGGGTCCGGGCATTTCCCGTCTTTACACATTGAGTTTTTGTGAACTTCGTCAGTGCTCATACCGTCATGGTTCATCGTGCCGGTATTCGTACCGCCGGTGTTGGTATTGCCCGTGTTGATATTACTGTTATCAACATTATTTGGCGCGATATTCTGTTTTGCATCCGGCGCAACCTGGCCCGCTTCGGCAGCGGCATTCGCGTCGCCGTTGCTGCCGGAGGAGCCTGTATCGGCTGCCAGTACGCTACCGCTTGCCAGGGTAAGGGTTGCCGTCAGGAAAAGCGTAGTCAGTTTCGTCATTTTCATCATGGTGCTCCTGTTCTTATCGTTACGCTGGATAACATTCTCCAACAGTGCATCTTGTTCAGTGGCGAAAGATCCCAGATTCCTGAATTATGTCAGGATGGAATCGCGTATAAATATTTAAAAACAGTCGTTACAAGTAAAAAGCTTAGGCGAGATCTCATTTTTCGCTATTTTGTTGCGTATTTTAGGCGAATTCCAGGAATTATCTGCGCGAAGTGTAAAAGCCCGTTTACACTTCGTGACCGACAAGTTAGATTGAAAGCATTGCTTTCATTACTAAAGATATGGCAGAGCCGGAAAGAAGATGAATTATCAGAACGACGATTTACGCATTAAAGAGATCAATGAGTTATTACCTCCCGTAGCGCTCCTTGAAAAATTCCCCGCCACCGAAAATGCCGCCAACACGGTGTCTCATGCCCGCAAGGCGATCCACAAGATCCTGAAAGGTAGCGACGATCGTCTTCTGGTGGTCATCGGACCGTGCTCCATTCACGATCCTGCTGCGGCCAAAGAGTACGCGTCACGTCTGCTCACCCTGCGCGAAGAGCTGAAGGGCGAACTGGAAATTGTGATGCGCGTTTATTTCGAAAAACCGCGTACCACCGTGGGCTGGAAAGGGTTGATCAACGATCCGCACATGGACAACAGTTTCCAGATCAACGACGGCCTGCGTATTGCGCGTAAGCTGCTGCTGGAGATTAACGACAGCGGGCTGCCTGCTGCCGGAGAATTCCTCGATATGATCACCCCGCAGTATCTGGCTGACCTGATGAGCTGGGGCGCTATTGGTGCGCGTACGACTGAATCGCAGGTTCACCGTGAGCTGGCGTCTGGCCTGTCATGCCCGGTGGGTTTCAAAAACGGCACTGATGGCACCATCAAAGTCGCTATTGATGCCATCAATGCGGCTGGCGCGCCGCACTGCTTCCTGTCGGTGACTAAGTGGGGCCACTCGGCTATCGTGAATACCAGCGGTAATGGTGATTGCCATATCATTCTGCGCGGCGGTAAAGAGCCTAACTACAGCGCAAAACACGTGGCGGAAGTGAAGGCGGGTCTGGAGAAAGCGGGACTGGCGCCGCAGATCATGATCGATTTCAGCCATGCGAACTCAAGCAAACAGTTCAAAAAGCAGATGGAAGTTGGTGCAGACGTTTGTCAGCAAATCGCCAACGGTGAACGCGCAGTGATTGGGGTGATGATTGAGAGCCATCTGGTGGAAGGCAATCAGAATCTGGAGGGCAGCGAGCCGCTGGTCTACGGTAAGAGCGTGACGGATGCCTGCATTGGCTGGGATGATACCGATGCGATCCTGCGTCAGCTGGCGGATGCGGTAAAAGCGCGTCGCGGTTAAGTTTATCGCGGGCAATAAAAAAGCGTGGATTGCTCCACGCTTTTTTTATGTCCGGCGAAAATTACTTCGCTTTACCCTGGTTCGCCACGGCCGCCGCTTTTGCAGCGATTTCGTCGGCGTTACCCAGGTAGTAATGTTTAACTGGCTTGAAGTTTTCGTCGAACTCGTACACCAGCGGCACGCCGGTAGGGATGTTCAGCTCGAGGATTTCATCTTCACCCATGTTGTCCAGGTATTTCACCAGCGCACGCAGGGAGTTACCGTGAGCAGCGATAATGACGCGCTCGCCGCTTTTCAGGCGTGGCAGAATGGTTTCGTTCCAGTAAGGCACAACACGGTCGATGGTCAGCGCCAGGCTTTCGGTCTGCGGCAGTTCAGCCTCAGTCAGCTTCGCGTAACGCGGATCGTGGCCCGGGTAGCGCTCGTCATCTTTGCTCAGCTCTGGAGGCGTGACCGCAAAACCACGACGCCACTGCTTAACCTGCTCGTCACCGTATTTTTCTGCGGTTTCTGCTTTGTTCAGACCTTGCAGCGCACCGTAGTGACGCTCGTTCAGTTTCCAGGATTTCTCAACCGGCAGCCAGGCCTGATCCAGCTCGTCCAGAATGTTCCACAGGGTATGGATGGCACGTTTCAGCACAGAGGTGTAAGCAAAGTCAAAGGTGAAGCCTTCTTCTTTCAGCAGTTTACCTGCCGCTTTTGCTTCGCTCACGCCTTTCTCGGACAGATCAACGTCATACCAACCGGTGAAGCGGTTTTCGTTGTTCCACTGGCTTTCGCCGTGGCGCACCAGGACAAGCTTAGTATTAGCCATTTCTTACTCCTCAAGCATTTTGAATGATAACAATTCTCATTATATTGCCGTGACTGTGCCAGCAGCAACGCTTAACCCTAACCATAGCGAAAATAGTTCGAGAGTGTAAGATGCATGTGAATCCAGGGTTATGATTTTGTCTGCGATCGCCGCTATTTTCAGCAAGCTGAGCGGAAAAAAGCCCTCGCGGTGAGGGCCAGGCTTTTTGCCGGATGGCGCTTCGCTTATCCGGCCTACATTCGTAGGCCCGTGCACGCGTAGCGCCGCCGGACATTATGCGCGCGGAATGAAATGATACTCTGTGACGCTTACGTACTCTTCACCCGGACGCAGCACACAGTCCGGCTGCGGCCATTCAGGATGGTTAGGACTGTCCGGCAGGAACTCGCTCTCCAGCGCCAGACCTTGCCAGGCGGCGTAGTCGTTATGTTCACGCGCCGTGGTCCCCTCCAGGTAGTTACCGGAGTAGAACTGCAGGGCAGGGGCGGTGGTGTAGACCGTCATCTGTAACTTCTCATCCGCAGACCAGACCTGTGCGGCAGGTTGAGAAAGATCGCCTTTCGCCTGCAACAGGAAAGCGTGGTCGTAGCCTTTCACCTTGCGCTGATCGTCATCACTCAGGAAATCCTGGGCGATGGTTTTCGGCTGACGGAAATCAAAGCTATTACCGCTTACCGGTTTCAGCCCCTGATAAGGGATACCCATCTCATCGACCGGCAGATACGCGTCCGCCAGGATCTGGAGTTTGTGGCTGCGGACATCGGTCTGATTGCCGTCAAGGTTGAAATAGGCGTGGTTAGTCAGGTTGACCGGGCACGGCTTGTCGACGGTCGCGCGGTACTCAATGGCGATACGATTATCTTCGGTCAGGGTAAAGCGTGCGGTTGCGGTGAGATTGCCCGGGAAGCCCTGGTCTCCGTCGAGGGAGTCCAGAGAGAACCAGACCTCACCGTCATTTTGCTGCACAATCTTCCAGCGACGTTTATCAAACCCTTCCGGGCCGCCGTGCAGCTGATTTTCACCCTGGCTGGCAAGCAGGGAATAGGTTACGCCGTCCAGCGTAAACCGGCTTCTGGCGATGCGGTTGGCGTAGCGGCCTATGGATGCGCCCAGAAAAGCGGTCTGCTCGATATATTGCTCGGGCGATGCGCAGCCGAGCAGGGTTTCGCGCACGCTGCCGTCAGGCATTGGTACGCGGGCAGAAAGTAACGTTGCGCCCCAGTCCATCAGCGTAACCACCATCCCGGCGCTGTTGCGCAGGGTTAACAGGCGATACGGCAGACCATCCGGTGCGAGAGTAGGTGTTTCGTTTAGCACTGTCCGGCTCCTTGTGATGCTTTGCAGACATAGAAAGTTTCTTTGATGCCCGTTTTGGCTTCGTACTGTTTAGCCACCGCGTCCTGAATGGCAGGGACCATCTCTTCCGGCACCAGGGCGACGACACAGCCGCCAAATCCCCCCCCGGTCATACGCACGCCGCCTTTGTCGCCAATCGTGGCTTTCACAATTTCAACCAGGGTGTCGATTTGTGGCACGGTGATTTCGAAATCGTCGCGCATGGAGGCATGCGATTCGGCCATCAGCTCGCCCATCCGTTTCAGGTCACCTTTCGCCAGCGCGGAGGCGGCTTCTACGGTACGGGCATTTTCCGTCAGCACGTGACGCACGCGCTTCATGACAACCGGATCCAGTTCGTGGGCAACCTTGTTAAATTCGTCAAGTGAGACATCACGCAGGGCTGGCTGCTGGAAGAAGCGCGCGCCGGTTTCACACTGCTCGCGGCGGGTGTTGTACTCGCTCCCCACCAGGGTGCGTTTGAAGTTGCTGTTGATGATCACCACAGCCGCACCTTTTGGCAGTGGAACCGCTTTGGTCCCGAGGGAGCGGCAGTCAATCAGCAAAGCATGTTCTTTCTTGCCCAGCGCGGAAATCAGCTGATCCATAATGCCGCAGTTGCAGCCCACGAACTGGTTTTCCGCTTCCTGACCGTTGAGGGCGATTTGCGCCCCGTCCAGCGGCAGATGATAAAGCTGCTGGAATACGGTGCCGACCGCCACTTCCAGCGATGCGGAAGAGCTTAATCCCGCCCCTTGCGGCACGTTGCCGCTGATCACCAGATCGGCCCCGCCGAAATTCTTGTTACGCTTCAGAAGATGCTTCACCACGCCGCGAACATAGTTCGACCACTGCTGGCTGTCGTGGGTCACGATCGGCGCATCAAGGGAAAATTCGTCAATTTCGTTGCCGTAATCCGCGGCGATCACTCGCACGTTACGATCTGAACGTTTCGTGCAGGCGATCACCGTCTGGTAGTCGATGGCACACGGCAGGACAAAACCGTCGTTATAGTCGGTGTGCTCGCCGATCAGATTAACGCGGCCTGGCGCCTGGATAATATGGGTGGCAGGGTAGCCAAATTTTTCAGCAAACAGGGATTGTGTTTTATCTTTCAGACTCATTTTTAAACTCCTGATTCGCGGTAATGGACGTCGCTAACGGCACGCAGGCGTTCTGCCGCCTGTTCCGCCGTCAGGTCGCGCTGGGTTTCCGCCAGCATTTCATAGCCCACCATGAATTTACGTACCGTCGCAGAACGCAGCAGCGGCGGATAGAAGTGTGCATGTAACTGCCAGTGTTGATTCTCTTCGCCGTTAAACGGCGCACCGTGCCAGCCCATGGAGTAGGGGAAGGAACACTGGAACAGGTTGTCGTAGCGGCTGGTCAGTTTTTTCAGCGCCAGGGCAAGGTCGTCTCGCTGGGCGTCGCTGAGGTCCGTAATACGCTGAACATGGGCCTTTGGCAGCAGCAGCGTTTCAAACGGCCACGCCGCCCAGTAAGGGACTACCGCAAGCCAGTGCTCGGTTTCCACCACAGTGCGGCTGCCGTCCGCCAGTTCACGCTGGGTGTAATCCACCAGCATCGGCGAACCGTTCTGGGCGAAATAGGCTTTTTGCAGCCGGTCTTCACGTTCGGCTTCGTTCGGCAGGAAGCTGTTCGCCCAGATCTGGCCGTGCGGATGCGGGTTAGAGCAGCCCATCGCCGCGCCTTTATTTTCAAATACCTGCACCCACGGATAGGTCTGGCCCAGCTCCGCCGTTTGCGCCTGCCAGGTGCTGACCACCTCTTTCAGCGCCTCAACGCTCAGCTCCGGCAGCGTTTTGCTGTGATCGGGAGAGAAGCAGATCACGCGGCTGGTGCCGCGGGCGCTTTCACAGCGCATCAGCGGGTCGTGGTTTTCCGGCGCGTCCGGCGTATCGGTCATCAGCGCGGCAAAGTCGTTAGTAAACACGAAGGTGCCTTGGTAGTCCGGGTTTTTATCGCCCGTCACGCGCGTATTGCCCGGGCAGAGGAAACAGTCCGGATCATGCTGCGGCAGCGTCTGTTTGGCAGGTGTCTCTTGCGCCCCCTGCCAGGGGCGCTTGGCGCGATGCGGTGAAACTAAAATCCATTGCCCGCTGAGCGGGTTAAAACGACGATGCGGGTGATCGACGGGATTGAATTGCGTCATGACAAATCCTTAATCTGGATAGCCTTGCGGATGGCGCGACTGCCAGTGCCAGGTATCCTGTGCCATTTCATCAAGCGTGCGGGTGACACGCCAGTTAAGCTCTTTATCCGCTTTGGTGGCATCGGCCCAGTAAGCCGGGAGGTCGCCATCCCGGCGGGGAGCGAAGTGATACTTCACCGGCTTGCCGCAGGCTTTACTGAAGGCATTCACCACGTCCAGCACGCTGCTGCCGATCCCGGCGCCGAGGTTGTAAATATGCACGCCCGGTTTATCAGCCAGCTGCTGCATCGCCGCCACGTGGCCGTCGGCCAGATCCATGACGTGAATGTAATCGCGCACGCCGGTGCCATCTTCGGTGGGATAATCGTTACCAAAAATCGCCAGGGAATCGCGGCGCCCTACGGCAACCTGCGCGATATACGGCATCAGGTTATTAGGAATGCCCTGCGGATCTTCGCCCATATCACCTGACGGATGTGCGCCGACCGGGTTGAAGTAGCGCAGCAAGGCGATGCTCCACTCAGGCTGGGCTTTTTGCAGGTCGGTCAGGATCTGCTCGACCATCAGCTTGCTTTTGCCATACGGGCTTTGTGGCGTTCCGGTCGGGAAGCTTTCAACGTAAGGAATTTTTGGCTGATCGCCGTAGACGGTCGCGGAAGAGCTGAAGATAAAGTTTTTCACGTTTGCCGCACGCATGGCGGAGATCAGACGCAGGGTACCGTTGACGTTGTTGTCGTAGTACTCAAGCGGTTTTGCTACCGATTCGCCCACCGCTTTCAGGCCCGCGAAGTGGATAACGGTTTCAATCGCGTGATCGTGAAGGATTTCAGTCATCAATGCTTCATTGCGGATATCGCCTTCCACGAAAGTCGGCTGTTTACCCGCAAGGCGTTCAATGACCGGCAGCACGCTGCGCTTACTGTTGCACAGGTTATCAAGAATGACGACATCGTGGCCGCTTTGCAGAAGTTGTACGCAGGTATGACTTCCTATGTAACCGCTACCACCTGTTACCAGAACTCGCATATTTCGCTCCATTAGGCTTATGGTATGAATTAACCATAGCATATCAGAGACGCGAAAAGTGTGACATGGGATAAAATAGTGGTATCGTTTACACTGGTTTTCACAGGCGCTTTTTCACAGACTGAGTGCATTGTAGATCAAAGAGATAGAGATGTATTGTTGCAGGTTGTCTGAAAAGCGGAGGGCAGCGCCCTCCACGCGTTAATCGATTTTGCTCAGCAGGTAGCGGTAATGCTCGCCGTCAGACACAAATTCCAGCCGATGGGTGATGCAGGACGGGGCATCCTCAGCATGGTGGGAGACAAACAGCAACTGGGTTTCACCTTCGCTAATCAGGACATCCACAAAGCGGCGGATCAGCTGACGGTTGAGGGGATCCAGCCCCTGCAACGGTTCATCAAGAATCAACAACGTAGGATGCTTAACCAGCGCGCGGACGATCAATGCCAGCCGCTGCTGCCCCCACGACAGGCTGTGGAATGGCGCATCGGCTACCCGGTTGTCCATACCCAGAATATCCAGCCACTGCTGCGCCAGCTTGTGCTGCTTGTCGGATACCGCCTGATAAATACCAATGGAATCGAAGAAGCCAGAGAGGATCACGTTTCGCACCGTAGTGCTCACCCGATAGTCCAGATGCAGGCTGCTGCTGACATAACCGATATGCTTTTTGATATCCCAGATGGTTTCCCCGCTGCCGCGGCGGCGGCCGAAGAGGGTCAAATCGTTGCTGTAACCCTGCGGGTGATCGCCAGTGATCAGGCTTAGCAGCGTGGATTTACCCGCCCCGTTGGGGCCGACGATCTGCCAGTGCTCACCAGGATTAACCGTCCAGCTGAGATGATTAAGAATAGGGCGATCGTCGTAAGCAACCACCCCATCGCGCAGCACAATGCGCGGCTGGTCAGGATCCAGCCCGTGGCGTGCCGAAGGGGCATCCGGCTCCGGCAGCGCAATACCGTCCAGTTTCTCGCTGTGGGCCAGCTGTGCAATTAGCGCCTGCCGGAGCAGTACGGCTTTCTCGCCGGTTTCGGTCAGGCTACAGTCCGCCAGCACGCCCGCGTAATGTACGAAATCCGGGATCTCATCAAAGCGGTTAAGGACCAGCACAAGGGTGTATCCCTGCTGGTTAAGCGACGCCAGCAACGCTGCCAGCTGCGCGCGGGACTGCACATCCAGTCCGTCAAACGGTTCATCCAGAATCAGGAGTTCCGGCTCGCTCATCAGCGCCTGACACAGCAGCGTTTTGCGCGTCTCGCCGGTAGAGAGATATTTAAAGCGGCGGTTAAGCAGGGCGGTAATGCCAAATTGCTCCGCCAGCTGCTGACAGCGGGCAGGATCTTTTATCTCATCCTGGATAATGTCCGCCGTCGTGCGGCCGGTATCTTCTTCGCCGGGGCTGAGCAAATCGGTATTGTTACGCTGCCACTCATCGCTGACCAGCTTTTGCAGCTGTTCGAAGGAAAGGCGCGTCAGCCGGGTAAAGGTGCACTGACGCTCCCCCTTCAGCTGGGTTAATTCGCCAGCCAGGGCGCGGGCCAGAGCGGATTTTCCGCTGCCATTCGTGCCCACAAACGCCCAGCTTTCTCCGGCGCGAAGGGTTAACTCTGGCAGCGATAAGGTACGGGTATCGCTAAGACGAAACGTGCCTTGCGAAATATGCAATGATGACATGTGTTATCCCATTTTTTGCAGCAACAGATGTCAGGGATACTCAGTGTTGGTGGGGTTGTCAATGCGCTTAGCACAATGTGGCGATAATTACCCGGTCTGCATTGAAATATGCGGTCACCACAGCACCTTCATCTAATTCGGTCGCGTCGTTCACCGGAACGGTGGCGCAGAGCGACTGTCCATCCGGCAGGGTCATCAGCACTTCACACTGTTCTGCGCCGCGCTCGATGTGGCTGATACGCCCGCGTAGCTGGTTGTCGGCCTCGGCGGCCTGCTCAGGGTTAAGCGTGATGCTGATCCAGGGCGCTTTGAGTAACACCAGCACCTCCTGACCTTCGTTCAGCCCAAGGCGTTGACCGCTTTGCGCGGTGATGGCGGCTTTCAGGCGCGTTGTGCCGTCCGCGAGCAGGATCTCAATATGCTCCTGCACCTGCGAATGATCGCGCCCCGTCACCGTACCAAACCATTGGTTGCGGGCGCTGGTCTGCAAAGAGAAACGGGAGATGGCGCCCAGCAGGCTGTCCAGCGGCAGGTTGTCGTCATCGCTCAGCACATCAAATGCTTTTTGCTGGATCTGCGCCAGTAAGTCATAGAGCTGGATCAGGCGTTGCCCGTAACGCGTCAACACGGCGCCGCCGCCGCCTTTTCCGCCGGTGGCGCGCTCTACCAGCGTTTGTTCGCTCAGGGTGTTCATGTCGTTAATCGCATCCCAGGCGCTTTTATAGCTGATGCCGGCGTTTTTGGCTCCCTGGCTAATCGAGCCAGTTTGTTCTATTTGTTTTAACAGGGCGATGCGTCGCGGATCGGCGAAAAGCTTCTGCTGAAGTCGTAGGGTGAGGAGAATTTCGGCCTGCATAACAATGTCCCGGCAAAAAGGTTATTGTGACCCAAATGTCCGGGTGCGGAAAGCGCACCGCACAAAAGGGGATGTTTTTCTTACTTTTCAGGGTAGAATAAGCCGTTCACAAGATCTGGAGAAAACCATGTTAGAGTTGTTGAAAAGTCTGGTATTCGCGGTAATCATGGTGCCAGTAGTGATGGCTATCATCCTCGGTGCCATCTACGGCCTGGGTGAAGTGTTCAACGTCTTTTCGAACATTGGTCATCGTCGTGACCAGCCTAAAAAGCAGCAATGATTTCCTCCAAAACGCCCGGCCAGCCCGGGCGTTTTGCTCTCAAGTTTATTCCTCTCCCGCCGATATCTTTTACAACGTTCCTTGAGTTTACGCATTAATGGGTACGATTTAGCGCTAGGAACGCCTGCGATATGTCGTTATATTTGTTTGTATATAACGATACGCACAGGAGCTTCAAATGGCACGTTCATGGGTACGCCTTTTCGCAGGGGCAACGCTGACTCTCTCACTCACCGGCCACGCGCTGGCGGATGAAGGAAAAATCACGGTCTTTGCGGCGGCGTCGCTGACTAACGCGATGCAGGATATTGCTGCGGTATACAAAAAAGAGAAAAACGTCGAGGTCGTTTCGTCGTTTGCCTCCTCGTCCACGCTGGCCCGCCAGATCGAAGCGGGGGCTCCGGCTGATCTGTTCATCTCTGCCGATCAGAAATGGATGGACTACGCGGTGGAGAAAAAATCTGTTGATACGGCTAGCCGCGAAACCCTGCTGGGAAATAGCCTGGTGGTGGTCGCGCCCGCAAACAGCAAGCAGGGCGACATCGCCATCAACAAACAGACGGACTGGACCCGTCTGCTCAACGGTGGCCGTCTGGCGGTAGGCGATCCGGAGCATGTTCCTGCCGGGATTTATGCGAAAGAAGCGCTGCAAAAACTGGGCGCATGGGAGACCTTATCGCCGAAGCTGGCTCCCGCAGAAGATGTGCGCGGCGCGCTGGCGCTGGTGGAGCGTAACGAAGCGCCACTCGGGATCGTTTACGGCTCCGATGCCGTCGCCAGTAAAGGTGTGAAGGTGGTCGGTACCTTCCCGGAAGACTCGCATAAGAAAGTAGAATATCCTGTTGCGATAGTTGATGGACATAAAAATGCGACCGTGACGGCCTTCGTTGACTACCTGAAGGGGCCTGAAGCGTCCGCTATCTTTAAACGTTACGGATTTACGACTCACGAATGATATTAACCGAACCTGAATGGCAGGCCGTGCTGCTGAGCCTGAAAGTCTCTTCCCTGGCGGTTGCGCTGAGTTTGCCCTTTGGGGTGTTCTTTGCCTGGTTACTGGTTCGCGTGAAGTTTCCAGGCAAAGCCCTGCTCGACAGTGTTCTCCATCTTCCGCTCGTGTTACCGCCTGTGGTGGTCGGCTATCTGCTGCTGATCTCCATGGGGCGACGCGGTTTTATCGGCGAATGGCTGTACGACTGGTTCGGCCTGACCTTTGCTTTCAGCTGGCGCGGCGCGGTTCTGGCCGCGGCAGTAATGTCCTTCCCGCTAATGGTGCGCGCTATCCGCCTGGCGCTGGAAGGGGTGGATATCCGGCTAGAGCAGGCCGCCCGCACGTTGGGTGCAGGCCGCTGGCGGGTATTCCTGACCATTACGCTTCCGCTCACCTTACCGGGCATTATCGTCGGTACGGTGTTAGCCTTCGCCCGCTCACTGGGTGAGTTCGGCGCGACCATCACCTTTGTGTCCAACATTCCCGGCGAGACGCGGACCATCCCGTCGGCCATGTATACCCTGATTCAAACCCCGGGTGGCGAAGGTGCGGCGGCCCGGCTGTGTATTATTTCGATTGTACTCGCCCTGGTCTCGCTGCTGGTGTCTGAATGGCTGGCGCGCCTCAGCCGTGAACGGATGGGGAAACCGTGATGCTGGAACTCAACTTTACGCAAACCCTGGGCAGCCACACTCTGACGCTCAACGAAACGCTGCCTGCCAGCGGTATCACCGCCATTTTTGGCGTTTCCGGGGCAGGGAAAACGTCGCTGATTAATGCGATTAGCGGCCTGACGCGTCCCCAGTCTGGCAGAATTGTGTTAAATAACCGCGTCTTAAACGACGCGGAGAAGAAGGTCTGCCTGTCACCGGATAAGCGCCGCATCGGCTATGTGTTTCAGGATGCGCGCCTGTTTCCGCACTACAGCGTGCGCGGAAATCTGCGCTATGGCATGGCAAAAAGCATGGCCGGACAGTTCGATAAGCTGGTGGCGCTGCTGGGCATCGAACCGCTGCTCGATCGTCTCCCGTCTTCGCTGTCGGGTGGTGAAAAACAGCGCGTGGCGATTGGCCGCGCCCTGTTAACCGCGCCGGAATTGTTGCTGCTGGATGAGCCGCTGGCCTCGCTGGATATTCCGCGCAAGCGCGAGTTGCTGCCGTATCTGCAACGTCTGGCGCGGGAAATCAACGTGCCCATGCTGTACGTCAGCCATTCGCTGGATGAGATCTTACATCTGGCCGACAAAGTGCTGGTGCTGGAGGCGGGCAGGGTGAAGGCATTCGGCAATCTGGAAGAGGTATGGGGCAGCAGCGTTATGCATCCGTGGCTGCCAAAGGAGCAGCAGAGCAGCATTCTGAAGGTGAGCGTGCTGGAGCACCATCCACATTATGCGATGACCGCGCTGGCGCTGGGTGACCAGCATTTGTGGGTGAATAAAATCGATACGCCGATTCAGTCCACGTTACGGATCCGCATTCAGGCGTCGGATGTCTCCCTGGTGCTGCAACCGCCGCTGCAAACCAGTATCCGCAATATTTTGCGCGCAAAAGTGGCGCAGTGTTTTGATGATAACGGCCAGGTGGAAGTGCAACTGGAAGTGGGCAACAGAACGCTGTGGGCGCGCATCAGCCCGTGGGCCAGGGATGAGTTAGGCATCAAGCCTGGCCTGTGGCTTTACGCGCAAATCAAGAGCGTCTCTATCACCGCCTGATTACAGCAGGTGGGTATAAATATACTGCGCGATGCTGTCGGTGGTGTTATCGCCAATCACCACGTTAGCACGCGCTTTCACCGCATCATCGGCGTTGCCCATCGCCACGCCCGTTCCGGCCGCTTCCAGCATGCTGATGTCGTTATAGTTATCGCCGAAGGCAATCACGTCCTGCATTGACCAGCCCTGTGACTCAACGAACTGGGTCAGACGCTTTCCTTTGCTGTTGCCTTTACGGGCGATATCCACCTGATCGTGCCAGGACCATTCACATTCCAGACCCAGCGTATGCTCGACATGTTTTGCGAAAGTATTCAGTTTGGCGGTGTCTTCATCGGTCAGGGCAAATTTCCAGATTGCCTGGACGTCTTCCGCCGCCTGGCGCAGGGAGGAAACCTGAGTGAACACCGGACGCTGCGCTTCCGGCAGAGACAGGGCCCAGTTGCTGGTGCGGATCACATGGCCGGTAGGGCGTTCATACAGCATGGCGTTATCCACATACATCAGGCCGTGAATCGCGTGCTCATCCAGTAAATCAATCAATTGCAGCGCCTGCGGAACGGGAAGCGGATCAGAGGTTAAAACCTTTTTTGCCTGATAATCATACAAATAAGTGCCATTACAACAAATTGCAGGTGTATCTAAGCCCAGTGCCTGATAAAAAGGATGAATGGCTACGTGATGTCGACCCGTTACGATGAGAAGTTGATACCCCGCTTCCCGGGCTCGTTTGAGGGCCTCAAGAGAAGAGGGGAGCAGGGTTTTCTGAGGGGTAAGCAGTGTTCCGTCTAAATCCAGGGCAATCACTCGCGAGGTCATTTTTTCTTCCGGGTTAATGTTGAATTTAAGGTCTGTCGGGATGGTACACCGAGAGCGGAACCCTGCAAAATCCCGGACTACAATTCAGCATTCACCGTTAAAAATAATCAGGAGTATTCATGAAACAAACCGTTTATACCGCCAGTCCTGAAAGTCAGCAGATCCATGTCTGGCGTTTGAATACAGAAGGTTCGCTTACGCTGGTTCAGGTTGTTGATGTGCCAGGCCAGGTGCAGCCGATGGTCGTCAGCCCGGATAAACGTTTTCTTTATGTCGGGGTACGCCCGGAATTCCGCGTACTCGCATACCGCATCTCCCCGGATGACGGCGCGCTGACCTATACCGCAGAAGCGCCGCTGCCGGGCAGCCCGACCCATATTTCTACCGACCATAAAGGCAACTTTATCTTCAGCGGCTCCTACAATGCAGGCTGCGTGAGCGTCACCCGCCTGGAAGACGGTATTCCCGTTGAAACCGTCGACGTGGTAGAAGGGCTTGAGGGTTGCCACTCCGCCAACATTTCGCCGGATAACCGCACGCTGTGGGTGCCAGCGCTGAAGCAGGATCGCATCTGCCTGTTTACCCTGAGCGATGACGGTCATCTGGTCGCGCAGAGCCCGGCGGAAGTCACCACCGTGGAAGGCGCAGGCCCGCGCCATATGGTCTTCCACCCGAATCAGCAGTATGCCTATGTCGTTAACGAGCTGAACAGCTCGGTAGATGTCTGGGAGCTGAACGATCCTAACGGGCAGATCGAGTGCGTACAGACGCTGGACATGATGCCAGCTGATTTCTCCGACACACGCTGGGCGGCAGACATTCACATCACGCCGGATGGCCGCCACCTGTATGCCTGTGACCGTACCTCCAGTCTGATCACCATCTTCAGCGTCTCTGAAGACGGCAGCGTTCTGGCAGTTGAGGGCTTCCAGCCGACAGAAACCCAGCCGCGCGGCTTTAATGTCGACCACAGCGGCAAATACCTGATTGCGGCGGGGCAGAAATCCCACCACATCGCGCTCTATGAAATCAAAGGCGTGCAGGGTCTACTGGAAGAGAAAGGACGCTATGCGGTCGGACAAGGGCCGATGTGGGTTGTGATTAACGCTCACTGATCCGTAGACGAAAAAAAACCTCGCACATGCGAGGTTTTTTTATGCGTGGTTAATGCATGAGGTAGGCCGGGTAAGGCGTAGCCGCCACCCGGCAGCAGGCATTTTACTGCTTCGGTTCAGCAACCACTTTGCTACCCAGACCGCGGTTGTTGTATTCCCACATGCGGTTAAAGTTAGCGTCGTTCAGGTTACGCTGCACGTTGTCTTTATCATCCACCGTGCCGATGTTGCCGGAGAAAGGACGTTTCGAGATCGCCGCATCCGCCCACGGTTTCGCCATGTTAAAGCCTTCGTTAATCACGCTGTCGCGGATCACGACCTGGCCGTTAGTGGCGGAGTCCACGTCCAGAGAGCGGCCAAGCTGCGCCACGCCATCGCCAGCAGCAGTAAAGCGGCTATTCACGGCTAGGAAGCCATAGAACAGGTTGGACTGCGTGGCCGGGGCAAAGACGTAACCTTCCTGCTGCGTACGTGAATTCACCACGCGGAAGTCGGTGTTATCAAACACCACCGCGCCGCGACCGGAGACCATATCCACGTCGCCTTCAATGTAGCTGTTGGTGACCAGAGTACGCGTCAGACGGTTGTTCTGAAGGGTATTCTGCACGCCGCTGTTGGTCACGAAGAAGGTATTCTGGCGGCCCAGGATATTGACGTTGTTAATCTGTACCTTGTCGCCATCGCTACGCAGCGCCACGGCCTGGTGATTACCGGCGTCAACGCTGTCGCCCAGGGTGTTCTGAATGGTCAGGTTCTGCAATTGCAGGCCATTGTTCTGTGACCAGAATACCGCCGAGCACATCACGCCAATGGTGGCGGCACGTTTGCGCTGGCAGTTATCAAACATATACCACGCCGGTTTACCTGGCATGTATTTACCGGCCGGGTTCACCAGATGGCGCCAGGTGGTGCTGTCGATCTCTGAATCAATCGCCAGGCCAATTTTCACGTCGACCGCTTTTTCGCCAAGTCCGTAAAGCGTAATGCTTCCCGGTGCAGCCGGAACATAAACGGTTCCTTCGTATTCACCCGGCAGGATGGCAATGTACTGACGAGATGCGCTGTGTTTGGTGATTGCGGCATCAACGGCTGCCTGAATAGAGGTGTGTGTAACGCCCTCTGCCCCGGCCGGGCCGACAACGAAGTCTGGCTGTTTCGGCAGGTTAATAGAAGAAGGCGTCCACGGGGCTGCATTGGGATCCATCGCCGAGAAATAGTGCGCACGGGTGAAGTTCTTCGCTTCAGCCGCTGACAGGATCGGACGGGAAGCGGTGCCCGGAGCAACCTGCTCAGAAGGTTGCTGATCCGGTGGTGTTGAACTGCAAGCGGATAAAGTCACGCCAAAGGCGAGTGCCAACGCCAGACGGGAAATCCTGGAAATATTCAAGGTAATGCTCCTGGGTATGCAAGTCTTATCTGAATAGACGAAATAGCCTGCTTTTTTATACTAAGTTGAGCGAAACGGGAAGATAAAAACGGGAAAAGTTGCATTTTTGCCCGCAGGCGACGGGAAAGTCATCACAAATAAATAACATTTTCCTGCAAGGCGGTTGACAGCAGGTGATAGATGAAAATAAATGTCTATACAACCCATGACAAGCGGAAGGCA
The DNA here is from genome assembly GCF_015159675.1 of Enterobacter cloacae complex sp. S2. NCBI lineage: Bacteria > Pseudomonadati > Pseudomonadota > Gammaproteobacteria > Enterobacterales > Enterobacteriaceae > Enterobacter > Enterobacter cloacae complex sp. S2. The sequence goes on along the minus strand of NZ_JADDTS010000003.1, from coordinate 20,197 downwards.
CATGCAGCAGCTTCATCCCGATGATGTGATATGGCGAAATGCGCGACTGGCGACCCTGGCGACAGGTGAACCGGAACCCTACGGCCTGAAAGAACAACATGCCCTCGTCGTGCGCGGCCAGACGATTGCGGCCGTTATTCCTGAAGCCGAGATCCCCTCCGGGCATCGTCAGTGTGTCGATCTCGACGGGCGTCTGGTTACTCCCGGCCTGATCGATTGCCACACCCATCTGGTGTTCGGCGGCGATCGCGCAGCGGAATGGGAGCAACGGCTCAACGGCGTGTCGTATCAGACCATCAGCGCGCAGGGCGGCGGTATTAACGCCACGGTCACGGCGACCCGCAACAGTTCGCCGGAAATGCTCCTGACGGTGGCACAGCAGCGGCTCCAGCGGCTGATGAATGAAGGCGTAACGACCATTGAAATCAAATCGGGATACGGACTGAACGTCCAGGCCGAAGAGAAAATGCTGCTGGTTGCCCGCCAGCTCAGCCTGAACAATCTGGTCGATATCAGCCCGACGCTGCTGGCCGCGCACGCCGTTCCTGCCGAGTACCGACAGGATCCGGATGCCTATCTCACGCTGGTCTGTGAGCAGATCATGCCCACGCTGTGGCAAAAAGAGTTATTTGAAGCGGTGGACGTGTTTTGTGAAAACGTCGGCTTTACCCCGGCGCAAACCGAGCGCCTGTTCCAGGCCGCCGCCGCGCTCGGGATACCGGTTAAAGGGCATGTAGAGCAGCTGTCGAATCTGGGCGGCGCGGCGCTGGTCAGCCAGTATAAGGGGCTGTCGGCCGATCATATTGAGTATCTCGATGATTCAGGTATTCAGGCGATGGCGCAAAGCGGCACGGTGGCGGTATTGCTCCCCGGCGCGTTCTATTTTCTTCAGGAGCGCCAGCGTCCACCGGTGGCGCAGCTCAGAGAGCAGGGCGTGCCGATGGCGGTGGCTACCGACTACAACCCGGGCACCAGCCCGTTTGCCAGCCTGCATCTGGCAATGAACATGGCCTGCGTCCAGTTTGGCCTCACGCCGGAAGAGGCCTGGGCTGGCGTGACGCGGCATGCGGCGCAGGCGCTAGGTCGTGGCGCGACGCACGGGCAGTTAAAGCCCGGTTATGTGGCTGATTTCGTCGTCTGGGAGGCGAATCATCCGGTTGAGATGGTTTACGAGCCGGGGCGGAATCCTTTATATCAACGCGTGTTTCGGGGGCAGGTAGCATGAAATTGTGGCATCCCGTTTCCCCGCACGTCTGGCAGGGTCGTGACGACAGCGCCGAATCCAGCACCGCGAAACGTCTCTTCCAGACCATAAAGCAGCGCGAACACTTTGCACCCGTGCCGTCAGGCATCGCCCTGCTGGGCTTTGAATGTGATGAAGGGGTTAAGCGTAACCAGGGCAGGCCCGGTGCTGCACAGGCTCCCGATGTGCTGCGCGGCGCGCTGGCGAATATGGCGAGCCATCAGGGGCATGCGCGCCTCGTGGATATGGGCTCCATTTTTGTTGAAGGCAATGCGCTGGAGGCGGCACAGCAGGCGCTGAGCGAGGCCATTACCGCGTGCCAGCAATCCGGGATGCGTACTCTGGTTTTCGGCGGTGGACATGAAACCGCCTGGGCGCACGGGCGCGGCGTGCTGGATGCCTTTCCGAACGATTGCATTGCGGTGATCAACCTGGATGCGCATCTCGATTTGCGTAAGGCTGAACGGGCTACGTCCGGCACGCCGTTCCGCCAGCTGGCGCACTACTGCGCGTCGCAGTCGCGGTCGTTTCACTACGCCTGCCTGGGGGTAAGCCGTGCGGCGAATACCCAGGCGCTGTGGGAGGAAGCTGAACGGTTGAACGTGATGCTGGTTGAAGATCTCGATTTTCGCCGGGATGCGCTATCCGCGCTGGATAGCGTGCTTGCGCAGGCAGACCGGGTTTATCTCACCATTGACCTCGATGTGCTGCCCGCCGCAGAAATGCCCGCCGTATCCGCCCCTGCGGCGTTGGGGATCCCGGCGCTGGATCTGTTCCCGGTGATTGAGCGTATCTGCCGAAGCGGTAAACTACAGGCGGCGGATCTGGTGGAATATAATCCGCACTACGACCGGGACGGTCAGGGGGCGAAGCTTGCCGCCCGACTGGCCTGGCAAATTGCTCACTGGTGGGCATAACAACATTCAAGGAGTCATGATGTTTTCACGCTCGCCCCTGCTGCAGCCGAGCCCTCCCGCGCCTTTTTACGAAAAGGTGAAGCAGGCGATCAGCGAAAAAATTGCTGCCGGCGTCTGGCGTCCGCACGACCGTATTCCCTCCGAAGCTGAACTGGTCGCGCAGTTTGGCTTTAGTCGAATGACCATTAACCGGGCGCTGCGGGAACTGACCGATGAAGGGTTGCTGGTGCGTTTGCAGGGTGTCGGAACCTTTGTCGCCGAGCCAAAAGGACAGTCGGCGCTGTTTGAAATCCGCAGCATTGCCGATGAAATTGCCGCCCGCAACCATCAGCACCACTGCGAAGTGCTGGTGCTTGAAGAGACGCAGGCCAGCGCCGAACAGGCCATCGAGCTGAACGTTAAAGAGGGCACCCGGATCTTCCATTCGGTGATGGTGCATTATGAGAACGATATTCCGGTCCAGATTGAAGATCGCTGCGTCAACGCGGAGCGGATCCCGGACTACCTGAACCAGGATTACACCCAAACCACACCGCATGCGTATCTCTCGCTCGTCGCCCCGCTGACGGAAGGGGAGCATATCGTGGAGGCCGTGCGCGCCACGCCTCAGGAGTGCGAGTTGTTGCGTATTAAAGAGCATGATCCCTGCCTGCTGATCCGCCGTCGTACCTGGTCATCCTCGCAGATCGTGTCGCATGCGAAGCTGCTGTTCCCGGGGAATCGTTACCGGTTGCAGGGCCACTTTATGTCATAAGTTTTATAAGCGTGATCGCTAACGCAATATAGCAAAATTGTATCTTTTTTGTTAAATCCGACCTTGTGTGTGCTTGTCTATACAAGTATATCTAAATGCATCACCTGTCCCTTATGAGGAACACACAATGTCGTCAGATAAATACCGCAAGCAGGATGTCCGCGCCGCGCGCGGCACCACGCTCACCGCAAAAAGCTGGCTCACCGAAGCACCGCTGCGCATGTTGATGAACAACCTTGATCCTGAGGTAGCAGAAAATCCCCATGAGCTGGTGGTCTACGGCGGCATTGGCCGCGCCGCGCGCAACTGGGCGTGCTATGACGCGATTGTTGAGTCTTTGACGAATCTCGAAAACGACGAAACGCTGCTGGTGCAATCCGGCAAACCGGTTGGCGTATTCAAAACCCATAAAAATGCGCCCCGTGTGCTGATTGCCAACTCCAACCTGGTGCCGCACTGGGCGACGTGGGAACACTTCAACGAGCTGGACGCAAAAGGGCTGGCCATGTATGGCCAGATGACCGCGGGTAGCTGGATCTACATCGGCAGCCAGGGGATTGTGCAGGGCACCTATGAAACCTTCGTGGAAGCGGGCCGACAGCACTATAACGGCTCACTGAAAGGCCGCTGGGTGCTCACCGCCGGACTGGGCGGCATGGGCGGCGCGCAGCCGCTGGCCGCGACGCTGGCGGGCGCGTGCTCCCTGAACATTGAGTGCCAGCAGAGCCGCATCGATTTCCGTCTGCGTACCCGCTATGTTGATGAACAGGCCGACAACCTCGATGACGCGCTGGCGCGCATCAAAAAGTACACCGCTGAAGGCAAAGCCGTGTCGGTTGCCCTGTGCGGCAACGCGGCGGATATTCTGCCGGAACTGGTGGCGCGCGGCGTGCGTCCGGATCTGGTCACCGACCAGACCAGCGCTCACGATCCGCTTCATGGTTACCTGCCAAAAGGCTGGACGTGGGAAGATTACCAGCAAAAAGCGGAAACCGATCCTGAGGGCACGGTACTGGCGGCTAAACGCGCCATGGCGGAACACGTCTCCGCGATGCTCGCCTTCAGTAAGATGGGTATTCCGACCTTTGATTACGGGAATAACATCCGCCAGATGGCGAAAGAGATGGGGGTTAATAACGCCTTTGATTTCCCCGGCTTCGTGCCCGCCTATATTCGTCCGCTGTTCTGCCGCGGCATCGGGCCGTTCCGCTGGGTTGCCCTGTCCGGCGACCCGGAGGATATCTACAAAACCGACGCCAGAGTAAAAGAGATTGTCGCCGACGACGAACATCTGCACCGCTGGCTGGACATGGCGCGCGAGCGCATTAATTTCCAGGGCCTGCCAGCGCGTATCTGCTGGGTCGGGCTGGAGTGGCGGCAAAAACTCGGCCTCGCCTTTAACGAAATGGTGCGCAGCGGCGAAGTCTCCGCGCCGATCGTCATTGGCCGCGACCACCTGGACTCCGGCTCTGTCGCCAGTCCGAACCGTGAAACCGAAGCCATGCGCGACGGCTCGGATGCGGTCTCCGACTGGCCGCTGCTGAATGCCCTGCTGAACACCGCCAGTGGCGCAACCTGGGTGTCGCTGCACCACGGCGGCGGCGTCGGGATGGGCTTCTCCCAGCACTCCGGGATGGTCATCGTCTGTGACGGTACCGACGAAGCGGCGGCACGTATTGCTCGCGTGCTGCATAACGACCCGGCAACCGGCGTGATGCGCCACGCGGATGCGGGTTACGAGATTGCCATTGATTGTGCCAAAGAGCAGGGCCTGAACCTGCCGATGATCCCCGCCACACAAGGAAAGCCTGCATGAACGCGTTAACACTTACTCCCGGCTCTCTGACGCTCAAACAGCTGCGTCACGTCTGGCGTCAGCCGGTGACACTCGCCCTTGATGAAAGCGCCCACCGTGCCATTAATGACAGCGTGGCCTGCGTGGAGGCGATTGTAGCGGAGGGGCGCACCGCCTACGGCATCAATACCGGGTTTGGCCTGCTGGCACAGACCCGCATTGCCACGCACGATCTGGAGAATTTACAGCGTTCGCTGGTGCTCTCGCACGCGGCGGGCGTTGGCCAGCCGCTGGACGATGAGATCGTCCGCCTGATGATGGTGTTGAAAATCAACAGCCTGGCGCGTGGGTTTTCCGGCATTCGTCTGAGCGTGATCCAGGCGCTGATGGCGCTGGTGAATGCGGAAGTTTATCCGTGGATACCGGCAAAAGGCTCCGTTGGAGCTTCCGGCGATCTGGCACCGCTGGCGCATATGTCGCTGCTCCTGCTGGGTGAAGGCAAGGCGCGCTGGCAAGGGGAGTGGCTGCCTGCGAAAGAGGCGCTGAAAAAAGCCGGCTTAGCGCCGATCACCCTCGCGGCAAAAGAAGGGCTGGCGCTGCTCAACGGCACGCAGGCGTCGACGGCCTTTGCGCTGCGCGGTCTGTTTGAAGCAGAGGATCTGTTCGCCTCCGCAGTGGTGTGTGGTGCGCTGACCACCGAAGCGGTACTCGGCTCGCGTCGTCCGTTCGATGCCCGCATCCACGAGGTGCGCGGCCAGCGTGGTCAGATTGATGCCGCAGCCATGTACCGCCACGTACTTACCGATACCAGCGACATTGCCGATTCGCATCACAACTGCGAGAAGGTGCAGGATCCGTATTCTCTGCGCTGCCAGCCGCAGGTGATGGGCGCATGCCTGACACAGCTTCGCCAGGCGGCAGAAGTGCTGCTGGTGGAGGCCAATGCGGTGTCCGACAACCCACTGGTGTTTGCTCAGGAAAACGAGGTGGTCTCCGGCGGCAACTTCCACGCCGAGCCGGTGGCGATGGCCGCAGATAATATCGCGCTGGCGATTGCCGAAATCGGAGCGTTGTCCGAGCGTCGAATCGCACTAATGATGGATAAACACATGTCCCAGCTGCCGCCGTTCCTGGTGCGCAACGGCGGCGTGAACTCGGGCTTTATGATCGCCCAGGTCACCGCCGCAGCACTGGCAAGCGAAAACAAAGCCCTGTCGCATCCGCACAGCGTGGACAGCCTGCCAACGTCAGCAAATCAGGAAGATCACGTTTCGATGGCCCCGGCTGCCGGGCGTCGACTGTGGGAGATGGCCTCCAACACCCGCGGCGTGCTGGCGGTGGAATGGCTGGCGGCGTGTCAGGGTATTGATTTGCGCGAAGGGCTAAAATCCAGCCCGCTGCTGGAGCAGGCGCGTCATACGCTGCGCGAGCACGTTACGCACTACGATGAGGACCGCTTCTTTGCGCCGGATATTGATAAGGCGATACAGCTTCTGGAAGAAGAAACCCTTGCAGGATTGCTACCTTCCGTGCTGTGATTTTTACCCTCACCCTAACCCTCTCCCACAGGGAGAGGGAATTGTTAGGTTTTCTCCCTCTCCCTGTGGGAGAGGGCCGGGGTGAGGGCATCAGCCCGCACGATTATGAATACATCGCCGTAATCGACGCGCTGCCCAGCGAATGGAAATGCACGTTAAAGCCTACCATTGCCCCGCTTGCCCCTTCGTCAACCTCAATCTTGTCCACATCCAGCGCGTGCACCGTGAAGATATAGCGGTGCGTTTCCCCTTTTGGCGGCGCCGCGCCGCCGTAGCCCGCTTTGCCAAAGTCCGTGCGGGTCTGAATCGCACCGTCGGGCAGGGCAACCAGATCGGAACCGGAACCCTGCGGCAGCACGCGGGTGTCGGCGGGCAGGTTTGCCACGATCCAGTGCCACCAGCCCGAGCCGGTTGGCGCATCCGGATCGTAGCAGGTCACGACAAAACTTTTAGTTCCCGCTGGTACATCGTCCCACGCCAGATGGGGAGAGATATTATCTCCCTGATAACCCATCCCGTTAAACACGTGACGTTCCGGCAGCTTTTCGCCGTCGCGCAAATCTTTACTGATGATTTTCATCCTATTTCCCTCGTTACTCACTCATTCAGAAAGTGTAACGCATGGGGTTAAATCGTGAAATGCGCTGATATGTTAACGGCTTTAACCACTGCTCCGGTCAGCTTGTGGAGCTGATCCGGAGAAATGCTGTACGGCGGCATGAGGTAAATCAGCTTACCGAAAGGTCGCACCCAAACGCCCTGGTCAACGAAGAAGCGCTGCAACGCGGCCATGTTCACCGGATGCGTTGTCTCGATCACCCCGATGGCGCCCAGCACGCGGACGTCCGCGACGTATTCCGCCTCCACCGCTGCGCTTAGCTGCTGCTTCAGCTGCGCCTCAATCGCCGCCACCTGCGTCTGCCACTCGCCGCTCTCCAGAATGGCGAGGCTTTCGCTTGCCACGGCGCAGGCCAGCGGGTTGCCCATAAACGTCGGGCCGTGCATAAAGCAGCCCGCGTCGCCGTCGCTGATGGTGTCGGCAACCTGGCGGGTGGTGAGCGTGGCGGAGAGCGTCATGGTGCCGCCGGTGAGCGCTTTCCCCAGGCACAGAATATCCGGCGCGATCCCCGCATGCTCGCAGGCAAACAGCTTCCCGGTACGGCCAAAGCCGGTGGCGATCTCATCGGCAATCAGCAAAATCCCTTCGCGGTCGCACATCTTCCGAATGCGCTTCAGCCACTCGGGGTGATACATCCGCATTCCGCCCGCGCCCTGCACAATCGGTTCGAGAATAACGGCGGCAATCTCGTGGCGATGGGCCGCCATCAACCGCGCGAAGCCCACCATGTCCATCTCGTCCCATTCGCCGTCGAAGCGGCTCTGCGGGGCTGGCGCAAACAGGTTTTCCGGCAGGTAGCCTTTCCACAGGCTGTGCATGGAGTTGTCCGGATCGCACACCGACATCGCCCCGAAGGTGTCGCCGTGATAGCCGTTGCGGAAGGTGAGGAACCGCTGGCGCGTTTCGCCCTTCGCATGCCAGTACTGCAACGCCATTTTCATCGCCACTTCCACGGCCACCGAGCCGGAATCAGCCAGGAAAACACACTCCAGCGATTCAGGCGTCATCGCTACCAGGCGACGGCATAAATCCACCGCGGGCTGATGCGTGATCCCGCCAAACATCACGTGTGACATCTGGTCAATCTGCGCTTTCATCGCCGCGTTCAGACGCGGGTGGTTGTAGCCATGGATCGCCGCCCACCAGGAGGACATCCCGTCAACAAGCCGCTCGCCGCTGGCGAGATGCAGCTCGCAGCCGTGGGCCGAGGCTACCGGATAGACGGGAAGGGGGCGGGTCGTGGAGGTGTAAGGGTGCCAGATATGCTGCTTGTCGAAGGTGAGATCGTCCTGGGTCATAATCGACTTGTAAACCATTTTGAAAAGTTTTAGGTTTACAAGTATAAACCGAACCGACAATTAACAAAACCCTTTGGAGAAGCCCGATGGCTCACCACGCACGCTGGACGATGTCGCAAGTCACTGAATTATTCAACAAACCTTTCCTGGAGCTGATGTTTGAGGCGCAACAGGTGCACCGCCAGCACTTCGATCCGCGTCATGTTCAGGTCAGCACGCTGCTGTCGATTAAAACCGGGGCTTGCCCGGAAGACTGCAAATATTGCCCGCAAAGCGCGCGCTATAAAACCGGTCTCGAATCCGAGCGCCTGATGGAAGTCGAGCAGGTGCTCGACTCCGCGCGCAAGGCCAAAAACGCTGGCTCAACCCGCTTCTGCATGGGCGCGGCGTGGAAAAACCCGCATGACCGCGACATGCCCTATCTGGAGCAGATGGTGAAGGGGGTGAAGGAGATGGGGCTTGAAGCCTGCATGACCCTGGGTACGCTGAACGAGGAGCAGGCGCAGCGCCTCTCGGCGGCAGGACTGGATTACTACAATCACAACCTCGATACCTCGCCGGAATTCTACGGCAACATCATCACCACGCGCACCTATCAGGAGCGTCTGGATACGCTGGATAAAGTGCGTGATGCGGGGATCAAGGTCTGTTCCGGCGGGATCGTGGGACTGGGCGAAACGGTAAAAGATCGTGCCGGCCTGCTGTTACAGCTGGCGAACCTGCCGACCCCTCCGGAAAGCGTGCCCATCAACATGCTAGTGAAGGTAAAAGGTACGCCGCTGGCGGATAATGAGGACGTGGATGCCTTCGATTTCATCCGCACCATCGCGGTGGCGCGCATCATGATGCCAACCTCTTACGTTCGCCTCTCTGCCGGTCGCGAGCAGATGAGCGAGCAGACCCAGGCAATGTGCTTTATGGCCGGGGCCAACTCCATCTTCTACGGTTGCAAACTGCTGACCACACCAAACCCGGAAGAGGACAAAGACGTTCAGCTGTTCCGCAAGCTGGGGCTGAACCCACACCAGACCGGGGTACAGGCGGGGGATAACGAGCAACAACAGCAGCTGGAGCAGCAGATATTCAACGCCGACACTGACCAGTTCTACAACGCGGCAGCCATATGACCTGGCAGGCACGTATCAGGACCGCGCTCGACGAGCGGCGGGCGGCGGATGCGTTTCGGGTACGCAGGGTAGTGGAAAACGGTGCAGGCCGTTTTCTCACCCGGGAAGGAGAGCGGTTCTGTAATTTCTCCAGCAACGATTATCTGGGCCTGAGCCAGCACCCGCAGATCGTTCGTGCCTGGCAGCAGGGCGCGGATCGTTACGGCGTGGGCAGCGGTGGCTCCGGGCACGTCAGCGGCTACACCACGGCCCATCAGGCGCTGGAGGAAGCGTTGGCCGACTGGCTGGGCTACCCGCGGGCGCTGTTGTTTATCTCCGGTTTTGCCGCGAATCAGGCGGTGATTGCCGCCCTGATGGGCAAAGACGACCGCATCATCGCGGACCGCCTGAGCCACGCCTCCCTGCTTGAAGCCGCCAGTCTCAGCCCGGCACAGCTGCGGCGTTTTGCCCATAACGATGCCTCTCAGCTGAACGTCCTGCTGGGTAAACCCTGTTCAGGGCTTCAGCTGGCGGTCACGGAAGGGGTATTTAGCATGGACGGCGACAGCGCGCCCCTGGCCGCGTTGCACGACGCCGCAAAACAACAGAACGCCTGGCTGCTGGTCGACGATGCCCACGGCATTGGCGTCACCGGCGAGGAGGGGCGCGGAAGCGCTTATCAGCAGGGCGTCAGGCCGGAACTGCTGGTGGTCACCTTCGGCAAAGGCTTCGGCGTCAGCGGTGCCGCGGTGTTGTGCTGCGAGCCGGTGGCCGACTACCTGGTACAGTTCGCCCGGCACCTGATCTACAGCACCAGCATGCCCCCGGCGCAGGCCGTGGCACTCTCAGCGTCGCTTGCGGTGATCCGCGGCGAAGACGGCGCTGAACGCCGGGCTCGCCTGGCCGACCATATTCAGCGTTTTCGCCGGGGGGTAAGCGAACTGCCTTACCGGCTTACCGACTCGCACAGCGCCATTCAGCCCGTGATTGTGGGTGAAAACCATCGGGCGCTGATGCTGGCACAGGCGCTACGAGAACGCGGACAGTGGGTCACGGCGATCCGCCCACCCACCGTGCCGCCAGGCACCGCGCGCTTGCGTCTGACGCTTACGGCAGCGCACGAGCCGCAGGATATCGATACGCTTCTGGAGGCACTGTATGTCTCCCGTCAATAAACAGGCCGTTGCCGCCGCGTTTGGCCGGGCAGCGCAAAGCTATTCACAGCACGATGAGCTGCAACGCCTGAGCGCGCGCGGGCTGCTGGCCGCGCTCGGTGACGGGCGTTTTGCGCAGGTGCTGGACGCGGGCTGCGGGCCAGGCGGCAATAGCCGCTACTGGCGCGCAACGGGCAGCCAGGTCACGGCGCTGGATTTATCTGCGCAGATGCTGGATGAAGCCCGCCAGCAGCAGTCAGCAGACCGTTATCTGGTGGCCGATATCGAGGCCATCCCGTTGGAGGATGCCCTGTTTGACCTCGTCTGGAGCCATCTGGCGGTGCAGTGGTGCACCAGCCTGTCGCAGGCGCTACGCGAGCTTTACCGCGTGGCACGGCCCGGCGGAGCGGTGGCCTTTACCACCCTGCTGGAAAGTTCGTTGCCGGAGCTGAATCAGGCGTGGAGGGCGGTGGATGCGCAGCCGCACGCCAACCGGTTTCTCTCGCACGAACAGGTCACTCAGGCGCTGGCAGGCTGGCGCTATCGCAGTGAGGTCCAGACCGTCACCCTCGAATTTAGCGATGCGTTAAGCGCCATGCGCTCTCTTAAGGGCATAGGCGCGACGCACCTGCACGCCGGTCGGGAGAAGAAACCCCTTACCCGCGGACAACTCCAGCGTCTCGGGCTGGCCTGGCCGCAGGATCGGGGCCGGTTCCCGCTCTCTTATCATCTTTTTCATGGGATTATTGAACGTGACTGAACGTTATTTTGTTACCGGTACGGACACCGAAGTCGGTAAAACGGTTGCCAGCGCCGCGCTGTTGCAGGCGGCGCGTCTGCTGGGGAAAACAACGGCCGGGTATAAGCCCGTAGCCTCCGGCAGCGAGATGACGCCGGAAGGCTTACGCAATACTGATGCGCTGGCGCTACAGCGTAACAGCAGCCTTGCGCTGGCCTATTCTGCGGTGAACCCCTATACCTTTGCTGAACCCACCTCGCCGCACATCGTCAGCGCCGATGAAGATCGTTCGATTGATTTTTCGGTGCTCTCTTCCGGATTACGCAACCTGGAAACGCAGGCCGACTGGGTGCTGGTGGAGGGGGCTGGCGGCTGGTTTACCCCGCTGTCCGACGAGCAGACCTTTGCTGACTGGGTGCAGGCCGAACAGCTTCCGGTCATTCTGGTGGTCGGCGTGAAGCTTGGCTGTATCAATCACGCCATGCTGACCGCTCAGGCCGTGCAGCAGGCCGGGTTGCGTCTGGCAGGGTGGATTGCCAATGACGTGGTTGCACCGGGTAAACGTCATGCTGAGTATCTGGCGACGCTGAAGCGGGTGCTGCCTGCGCCGTTTCTCGGCGAGATCCCGTGGCTTGCCGACGGCGCAGAGCAGGCGGAAACCGGACGCTATCTTGACCTCAGCGCCTTATGTCCCGCGCCATCCAGTGCGCAATAAGGTCGTCATCCAGCTCGTTAACGTGGCCCTGTGCCACGTTACGTCCGCGATAGAGCATGCAGAAACGATCCGCTACCCGGCGGATAAACGACAGCTGTTGCTCCGCTAACAGCACCGTCATTCCCAGCTCCCGATTCAACCGTACCAGCAGTTGACCCAGCCTGCGGGCGAAGCCTTGCCCTGCGCCATACATGGGCTCATCCAGAATCAACACGCGCGGGCGATTAACCAGCGCACTGGCGAGGGCCAGCTGATACTGGTCGTCGGGGGACAGCGCAGAGGCACGCATTTGTCGCAGCGGATAGAGTTCCGGAAACAGGGCGTACACGTCATTTTTTGATGTCGGGTCGGATTTCCCCGTCGCCCGCATAGCGATATGCAGATTTTCATCGACGGTCAACTGGGAAAATATCCGCCGATCCTGCGGGACGTAGCCTATCGTTGGCGGCGCCGTTAATGCTGACGCAGGGCTGAGCAAATTACGCGGCGGCGCGCCAGCCTCATGCCATATGATGGTGCCGCTCTCAACGGGCACCTTTCCGGTAATGCAGTTCATGAGCGTGGATTTACCCATGCCAGGCAGGCCAACAATGCCCGTACAGATGCCTTGCGGGAAATCGATATTCACGTTCCATAGCGTATGTTGGCTTCCGTAAAACTGATTTACAGCACGCAGACTCAACATCTTTCTCTCCTTAAAAATGTGTGGGGTAATGCTCAGGCTGATATCTGCAAAACGCCTGCCAGAAACAAAATAATGATTATAAAAGAGCCATTTTTAGGAATAACCCACTGCTAAAAGCTTAACGTTTGTTCGAATTGCACGCTCCCGGTGCCGTGCGTGTCGAATCGTGGTGCAGGGAAAATGACGGAATTGTGATTAAGATCTCGCCGGTTACTTATGAAAAAATGAACGTTTTCCAGGCAAAAAAGAGTGATAAAAATTTTTTACTGCCGCTTCGTGGGAAAAACCGGGAATTTGCTGGAGTGCATGCTATACGGGCTGGAGGCAGTTATCCACTATTCCTGTGGATAACCTTGTGTATTAGAGTTAGAAAACACGCGATAAGCGAGAGAACACGCGGGTTACGCCCAAATTGATGCGAAACGCGGCTTTAGGAAATAGTCTATATTTTTTAACGAATTAGATAAAAGCAATTCCCTCAGCGCCAGCGACACCTGTTGCCATAAAACTTTCATAACCGCCCTTGACAAATGTTAAAAAAGTAATAGTTCTGGGGATAACCCCCTGAGGCTGGTGTTTTATATTGTCACAGTTGAAATTTAGCTCGCAAACGCACTAATCCTCTCTGCGCTACGCTAAATATCCTGACACGCTACTGGTTTTCCATCCAGTGTTTTTTACTGGCAATCCTGGCCACAACGAGTAAAATTACTCACCTGCCGCTTATTCTGTCATCAGGTCGTCGCCCATGAGTAAACCGTTCAAATTGAATTCTGCTTTCCGTCCTTCCGGGGATCAGCCCGAGGCCATTCGTCGCCTGGAAGATGGGCTGGAAGACGGGCTGGCGCACCAGACCCTGCTGGGGGTAACCGGTTCGGGTAAAACCTTCACCATTGCCAACGTCATTGCCGATCTCCAGCGTCCTACGATGGTTCTCGCGCCGAACAAAACGCTGGCGGCGCAGCTGTATGGTGAGATGAAAGAGTTCTTCCCGGAAAACGCGGTGGAGTATTTCGTCTCCTACTACGACTACTACCAGCCGGAAGCCTACGTTCCCAGCTCCGACACGTTTATCGAGAAAGATGCCTCGGTGAACGAACATATCGAGCAGATGCGTTTGTCGGCGACCAAGGCGCTGCTGGAGCGTCGTGATGTGGTGGTGGTGGCCTCGGTGTCGGCGATCTACGGCCTGGGCGATCCGGATCTCTATCTCAAGATGATGCTGCACCTGACGCAGGGGATGATCATCGATCAGCGGGCGATTTTGCGCCGTCTGGCGGAGCTGCAGTACACCCGTAACGATCAGGCGTTCCAGCGCGGGACCTTCCGCGTACGTGGTGAGGTGATTGATATCTTCCCGGCGGAATCGGACGACATGGCGCTGCGCGTAGAGCTGTTCGATGAAGAGGTTGAACGCCTGTCGCTGTTCGACCCGCTGACCGGTCATGTGGAGTCGGTGATCCAGCGCTTCACCATCTACCCAAAAACGCACTACGTGACGCCACGCGAGCGTATCGTACAGGCGATGGAAGAGATTAAAATTGAGCTGGCAGACCGCCGCAAGGTGCTGCTGGCGAACAACAAGCTGCTGGAAGAGCAGCGCCTGAGCCAGCGTACCCAGTTCGATCTGGAGATGATGAACGAGCTGGGCTACTGCTCCGGCATCGAAAACTACTCGCGCTACCTCTCCGGACGCGGGCCGGGCGAAGCGCCGCCGACGCTGTTTGACTACCTTCCGGCGGACGGCCTGCTGGTGATCGACGAATCCCACGTTACGATCCCCCAGATCGGCGGGATGTACCGCGGTGACCGCGCGCGTAAAGAGACGCTGGTGGAGTACGGATTCCGACTGCCGTCAGCGCTGGACAACCGTCCGATGAAGTTTGAAGAATTTGAGGCGCTTGCTCCGCAGACCATCTACGTATCGGCGACGCCGGGCAACTACGAGCTGGAGAAATCCGGTGATGACGTGGTGGACCAGGTTGTGCGTCCGACCGGGCTGCTGGATCCGATTATCGAGGTGCGTCCGGTGGCGACGCAGGTGGACGATCTGCTCTCGGAAATACGTGCCCGCTCTGCCATCAACGAGCGCGTGCTTGTGACCACGCTCACCAAACGTATGGCGGAGGATTTGACGGAGTATCTGGAAGAACACGGCGAGAAGGTGCGGTATCTGCACTCGGATATTGATACCGTGGAGCGTATGGAGATCATCCGCGACCTGCGCCTGGGCGAGTTCGACGTGCTGGTGGGTATCAACCTTCTGCGAGAAGGTCTGGATATGCCGGAAGTGTCGCTGGTGGCGATTCTGGACGCGGACAAAGAGGGCTTCCTGCGTTCCGAGCGCTCGCTGATCCAGACCATTGGCCGTGCCGCGCGTAACGTCAACGGGAAGGCGATTCTGTACGGGGATAAAATCACCCCGTCGATGGCCAAAGCGATTGGCGAAACGGAACGTCGTCGCGAGAAGCAGCAGCGCTATAACGAAGAGCACGGCATTACGCCGCAGGGGCTGAACAAGAAGGTGGTGGATATCCTGGCGCTGGGTCAGAACATTGCGAAGACCAAAGCGAAAGGGCGCGGCAAGGCCCGTTCAGTGGTGGAAGAGGATACCGTCGCGCTGACCCCGAAAGCGTTGCAGCAAAAGATCCACGAGCTGGAAGGGCAGATGATGCAGCACGCGCAGAATCTGGAGTTCGAAGAGGCTGCGCAAATCCGCGATCAGCTGCATCAGCTGCGGGATCTGTTTATTGCGGCATCGTAGTTTTTTGCCCGGTGGCGTTTTCTCCCTCTCCCTGTGGGAGAGGGCCGGGGTGAGGGCATCAGGCCGCACAAAACGAACCTAACCTAATGCCTGAATCGCCTTCTCCAGCGCCTCGCGCAGCAGATGGCGGTCGTGGCGATATTTAATATCGCTGGCTTCCAGCGGCTCTTGCACCACCACGCGATCGCCAATCCCCGACACATCTACTTTTGGCCCGACCACGACACCATCGATAATTTTCTTACCAACATACTGTTCCATCAGGTCCAGCTTATCCGCCAGCGACAGGCTTGCCGCCGCCGGACTGAGTTCGCGGCCTAAATTACCGATATAGACCATGGGCGCAGGCGTTCTGCGCAGCGCCTGCGCTAGCTCTTTCACCAGCAGGATCGGCATCAGGCTGGTATAAAAACTCCCCGGCCCAATCAGGATCAGATCGGCCTCGCCAATCGCTTCAACCGCTTCACGCGTTGCGGGTACGCTGGGGTAGGTCATCAGCTCTTTTGGCGGAAGGAGAAGCTGGTCGATATTCACTTCACCATACACTTCGTGATCGTCAGCATCGATCGCCATCAAATCTACCGGCTGTTCGGACATCGGGATCAGGAACGCATCCACTTTTAGCAGGTTACGAATTAAATTGATCGCTTCCAGAGGGCGCACGCTCAGGTGATCCAGCGCCTTTAACATCAGATTTCCAAGGTTATGGCCTGAAAGTTCGCCATTTCCCCCAAAACGGTACTCAAACATCGCCGAGGCCACGCTTGGCTCAGTGATGAGCTGGTTGAGGCAGTTGCGCATATCACCCCAGGCTATCCCGCCTTCAGCACGTCGGATCCGCCCGGTTGAGCCGCCGTTGTCCGTTGTTGTCACGATGCCCGTCAGGCGTGAGCCCAGTGACGATAACGACGACATAACCCGTCCCAGACCGTGACCTCCTCCAAGAGCGACCACGCGGTCCAGATCCGCAAAAGTGCGATTGCGCATACCTATTCCTTATCCTGTTAAGCTTGCGTCACAGTAACGCAACTACTCCTAAAAGACGATGCCTCTCACAAACCATAATGACGTATATCAATGCGAAAGCGCTGTTTTTGCGTATTCTGTAGTGAAAATGCACGATAACATCGTTATGTATAAATTTATATAGCGAAAAGCGACAATGGCGAAGTGGCGATTTCCACGCTACTATCGCCATAACCACGTTTTCAAAACTGAAAACATACACTCTAGCCCTGGCGCCTGTGTCGAGAGATATGGCGCCCTGGCCGTGGCGGATTTGCCACCAGGGTACAGAAAGAAATGACTGTGCCTCCCGATCTGGAAAGGTGTACATGGCTTCACAACTTACTGATGCTTTCGCGCGTAAGTTTTTCTACTTACGTTTGTCGATTACCGACGTGTGTAACTTCCGTTGCACCTACTGCCTGCCCGATGGCTACAAGCCGGGCAGCGTCACCAATAATGGCTTTCTCTCCGTGGAAGAAGTACGCCGCGTCACGCGCGCGTTCTCTGAACTCGGTACGGAAAAAGTGCGTCTTACCGGGGGAGAGCCCTCCCTGCGCCGTGATTTCCCTGACATCATTGCCGCCGTGCGTGAAAACGAACGTATCCGCCAGATAGCGGTGACCACCAACGGTTACCGCATGGCGCGTGACGTGGCGAACTGGCGCGATGCGGGGCTGACGGCGATCAACGTCAGCGTCGATAGCCTGGACGCCCGTCAGTTCCACGCCATTACCGGCCAGGATAAGTTCCAGCAGGTAATGGACGGCATCGATGCCGCGTTCACCGCCGGTTTCGACAAGGTCAAAGTCAATACCGTGTTGATGCGTGATGTGAACCACCATCAGCTGGACACCTTTCTGGCGTGGATCAAACCGCGCCGCATTCAACTGCGTTTTATTGAGCTGATGGAGACCGGGGAGGGCAGCGAGCTGTTCCGTCGCCATCACATCTCCGGCATGGTCCTGCGTGACGAACTGCTGAAACGCGGCTGGATCCACCAGATCCGCCAGCGCAGCGATGGCCCGGCGCAGGTCTTTTGTCATCCGGATTATGAAGGCGAAATCGGCCTGATCATGCCCTATGAAAAAGACTTCTGTGCCAGCTGCAACCGCCTGCGCGTCTCCTCTGTTGGCAAGCTGCACCTCTGCCTGTTCGGGGATGGCGGCGTCGATCTGCGCGATTTGCTGGAAGACGACGCCCAACAGGACGCGCTTGAAGCACGCATTTCCGAGGCGCTGACGCACAAAAAGCAGACCCATTTCCTGCATCAGGGCAACACCGGCATTACTCAGAACCTGTCCTATATCGGCGGGTAATCAGGCTTTAGAAGGAACCAGAAGATGAGTCAGGTAAGCGCGGAATTTATCCCGACACGCATTGCTATTCTTACCGTTTCCGAACGTCGTGGTGAAGAGGATGATACCTCCGGCCACTGGCTGCGCGAGGCGGCACACGAAGCCGGGCACCAGATTGTTGATAAAGCGATCGTCAAAGAGAACCGTTACGCCATTCGCGCTCAGGTTTCACAGTGGATTGCGAGTGATGACGTCCAGGTTGTACTGATCACTGGCGGCACCGGCTTTACCGCAGGCGACCAGGCGCCGGAAGCGCTGCTTCCGCTGTTCGATCGCGAAGTAGAAGGCTTCGGCGAAGTGTTCCGCATGCTCTCATTTGAAGAGATTGGCACCTCTACGCTCCAGTCCCGTGCCGTCGCGGGGGTAGCGAACAAGACGCTGATCTTCGCCATGCCTGGCTCGACCAAAGCCTGCCGCACCGCGTGGGAAAACATTATTGCCCCGCAGCTGGATGCCCGTACCCGTCCGTGTAATTTCCATCCCCATTTAAAGAAATAAGCTATGTCACAACTGACCCACATAAACGCCGCTGGCGAAGCGCATATGGTGGATGTCTCCGCCAAAGCCGAAACGGTGCGCGAGGCGCGTGCTGAAGCGTTCGTCACCATGCTGCCGGAGACGCTGGCGATGATTATCGACGGTAGCCATCACAAGGGTGATGTGTTTGCCACCGCCCGCATCGCCGGTATTCAGGCCGCTAAACGTACCTGGGACCTCATCCCGCTCTGCCATCCGCTGATGCTTAGCAAAGTGGAGGTAAATTTGCAGGCGCAGCCGGAGCATAACCGCGTGCGTATCGAGTCCCTGTGCCGCTTAACTGGGAAAACCGGCGTGGAGATGGAGGCGTTGACGGCAGCCTCCGTGGCGGCGCTGACCATCTACGACATGTGTAAAGCGGTGCAGAAAGATATGGTGATTGGCCCGGTGCGTCTGCTGGCAAAAAGCGGCGGCAAATCCGGTGATTTTAAGGTGGAAAGCCATGATTAAGGTGCTCTTTTTTGCCCAGGTCCGTGAGCTGATCAATACCGACAGCCTGACGCTGGACGGCTCTTTCGAAAACGTCGCCGCCCTGCGTGCGCATCTGGCGGCGCAAAGCGACCGCTGGGCGCTGGCGCTGGATGAAGGCAAATTGCTGGCCGCCGTGAATCAGACGCTGGTGGAGTTGACCCACCCGCTGGCTGATGGAGATGAAGTGGCCTTCTTCCCGCCGGTCACAGGGGGTTGAGATGACGGAAACCCGAATTCTGGTTGGCCATGAGCGTTTTAACGTGGGCACGGAATATGACTGGCTGGCCGGGCGCGACGAAGACGGCGCGGTCGTGACCTTTACCGGGAAAGTGCGTAATCATAATCTCGGCGACAGCGTAAAAGCGCTGACGCTGGAGCACTATCCGGGAATGACCGAAAAATCGCTGGCGGCCATTGTCGAAGAGGCGCGAGGCCGCTGGCCGCTGGGGCGCGTTACGGTTATCCATCGCATCGGCGAAATGTGGCCCGGCGAAGAAATTGTGTTTGTCGGCGTCACCAGCGCCCATCGCGGGAGTGCTTTTTCGGCGGGGGAGTTCATCATGGATTACCTCAAAACTAAAGCGCCGTTCTGGAAGCGTGAAGCGACGCCGGAAGGTGAGCGCTGGGTGGAATCGCGGGACAGCGACAAACAGGCTGCCAGCCGCTGGTAACAGGTTTACGTGGATGTGTTAGTCTTAACGTGTGTGTTTACTTAATCAGGAGTGAATCATGGACCGATTTCCGCGTTCCGATTCGATAGTTCAGCAGACCCGTAGCGGGCTGCAAACCTACATGGCTCAGGTATATGGCTGGATGACGGTTGGCCTGCTGCTTACCGCGTTTATCGCGTGGTATGCGGCAAACACGCCTGAACTGATGATGTTTATCTTCTCCAGCAAAATCACCTTCTTTGGGCTGATTATTGCGCAACTGGCGCTGGTATTCGTGCTCTCCGGGCTGGTGCACAAGCTCAGTGCGGGCATGGCGACCACGCTGTTTATGCTCTATTCGGCGCTGACCGGGCTGACGCTCTCCAGTATTTTCATCGTTTACACCTACTCCTCCATCGCCAGCACCTTTGTGGTGACCGGCGGGATGTTCGGTGTGATGAGCCTGTACGGTTACACCACCAAACGTGACCTGAGCGGCTTCGGCAACATGCTGTTTATGGGGCTGATAGGGATTGTGCTGGCGTCGCTGGTGAACCTGTGGTTGAAGAGTGACGCGCTGATGTGGGCGGTGACCTATATCGGGGTGGTGATCTTCGTGGGCTTAACCGCCTACGACACCCAGAAACTGAAAAACATCGGTGAACAAATTGATGTTCGCGACAGTTCAAACCTGCGCAAATACTCGATTCTGGGCGCGCTGACGCTGTATCTGGACTTCATCAACCTGTTCCTGATGCTGCTGCGTATTTTTGGCAACCGGCGTTAGTGAGGGTGGCGCTGTCTGATGCCCTCACCCTGACCCTCTCCCTGTGGGCTGAGGGTTCCCCA
>NZ_JADDTS010000029.1:0-21664 GCF_015159675.1 Enterobacter cloacae complex sp. S2 | reverse complement strand
ACAAGTGAAGAGGCCATCCGAAAGGATGGCCTTTTTGCGTTTCTGCACCTGCTTCCTTTCCATAAACTAATCACCCATCCCTTCGTATATACGGTAAACTATCCCGGTTTTTGCATCAGGATAGCGTCTATGAATCACTCCCTTAAGCCCTGGAATACCTTTGGTATTCAACGGAATGCTAATCAAATTGTACGTGCCGACAGTGCTCAGCAGTTGCTGAATGCCTGGCAAAACGCAACAGAAAACGGTGAACCCGTACTTATTCTGGGCGAAGGAAGTAATGTCCTGTTTCTCGATGATTTTGCGGGGACGGTAATCGTTAATCGCATCATGGGGATTGAGCGTAAAGAGAGCGCTGACAGCTGGCATTTACACGTGGGTGCTGGCGAAAACTGGCACCATCTGGTGCAATATACCCTTGAAAAAGGGATGCCCGGACTGGAAAACCTGGCCCTCATCCCGGGCTGTGCAGGATCATCTCCTATTCAAAACATCGGTGCCTACGGCATTGAACTGAAACACGTCTGCGAATATGTCGACTGCATCGAACTCGCGACCGGAACGGCGAAGCGTTTGACCGCAGAGCAGTGCCGCTTTGGCTATCGCGACAGCATTTTCAAGCACGACTATCAGGATCGTTTTGTCATTGTGGCTGTTGGCCTGCGTCTGGCGAAAGCATGGAAACCTGTTCTGACTTACGGCGATCTGGCCCGTCTCGATCCGGCTACCGTCACACCGCGTGAGGTTTTTGATTCCGTTTGCCACATGCGAATGACCAAACTGCCGGATCCGAAAGTTAATGGAAATGCGGGCAGTTTCTTCAAAAATCCGGTGATCGGCAGCGAAAATGCGAAAGCGTTTCTCGCTGGCTGGCCAACGGCCCCGCATTATCCTCAGGCAGATGGCAGCGTGAAGCTGGCCGCAGGCTGGCTTATCGATCAATGTGAATTAAAAGGTACTACGCTCGGTGGCGCTGCTGTTCATCGTCAGCAGGCACTGGTGCTGATCAACCAGTCCAACGCGACAAGTGAGGATGTCGTCAACCTGGCGCATCATGTTCGCCAGCGTGTGGGCGAAAAATTTAACGTCTGGCTGGAGCCTGAAGTTCGCTTTATTGGCCGAACGGGCGAAGTGAATGCCGTGGAGACCATTGCGTGAAGGACAATACTATTCCGTTAACTCTCATCGGTATTCTTGCTGATGGCGAGTTTCATTCTGGCGAGCAGCTGGGCGAACAGCTGGGCATGAGCCGCGCTGCCATCAATAAACATATTCAAACGCTCCGCGACTGGGGCGTGGATGTGTTTACGGTGCCGGGAAAAGGCTACAGTCTGCCGGAACCAATCCAGTTACTGAATGAAGAGATCATCCGCAGCCAGATTGGACACGGTAACGTCGCGGTATTGCCGGTCATTGATTCGACGAACCAGTATCTGCTGGATCGCCTGAGCGAGCTGAAATCCGGTGATGCCTGCGTTGCCGAGTACCAACAGGCAGGACGTGGCCGCCGGGGGCGTAAGTGGTTTTCGCCATTTGGTGCCAACCTCTACCTTTCCATGTACTGGCGGCTTGAACAGGGGCCAGCTGCGGCCATCGGGCTGAGCCTGGTCATCGGCATTGTGATGGCAGAGGTGCTGCATGATTTGGGTGCCGATCAGGTGCGGGTAAAATGGCCCAACGATCTGTATCTCAACGATCGAAAGCTGGCGGGGATCCTGGTCGAACTGACGGGAAAAACAGGCGATGCCGCACAGATCGTCATTGGGGCGGGGCTGAACATGGTGATGCGAAACGTGCAGAACGATGTCGTGAACCAGGCCTGGACCAACCTACAGGAAGCGGGGATCACCATCGATCGCAATACGCTTGCCGTCCGCATGATCAATGAGTTGCGTAGTTCGCTGACGCTCTTTGAACAAGAGGGGTTAGCGCCATTCCTGTCCCGCTGGGAAAAGCTGGATAACTTTATTAACCGACCGGTGAAGCTGCTGATTGGGGATAAAGAGATTTACGGCACATCACGCGGCATTGACGCGCAGGGCGCGTTGCTGCTTGAACAGGATGGCGTGATTAAGCCCTGGGTGGGCGGTGAAATTTCATTACGAAGTGCAGAGTAACCCTCTCCCCACAGGGGAGAGGGTGTAGCAGGTCACTGCGGATACGGCACCCAATCCCCGGCATTCAGTCGGACATAAGGCTTATTCTGATACTGGATCACCACCGCATTGGCGTTTTCCGATACCTCCGCCGTCTGCGGCAGCCCGCTGGTGAGCTGATCCCAGTTCACGCTATCTTCCACAAACAGCTTACCGTCTACAGCGCGAGCAACCAGTTCCGAGATGGCCAGATAGCTGCTTGGCTGGGTGATCTCAACTGGCGCGCCCTGATGCGGTGCCTTCATGCCAAAGAACTTAATCCCGGCCGGAACGTTTGTGATGGACGGGCTTGGGATATCGCGCAGACCAGACACCTGCATCCTGTCGCCTTTCAGCGCTCCACCATGTTCCGGGACCACCACCACCATCACTTTACGACCTGATTTTTCCAGCTCGTTAAAGAACGCGTTCAGCTCGTCAAAGAACTTCTGCGCACGGGCCTTGTAATCGGCCGTTTTGCTTACGCCCGGATAATGGTTCCCGTCGTGAAGCGGCAGCGTATTATAGAACGTCGCGCTACGCGTCCCTTCCTCTTTACCGACGGTGTCAAACCAGCGCTGAAGTACGGCGGTATCGTCATAGACCGGCGAGCCATCGAAGCCCAGTAACGTCACTGGCAGCCCTTTCTGGTCCATCAGTGGGGCCTGCATGCCACCCTGTTCACGCACTTCTTTCAGGAAGTTACCGAACTGACCGTTATGGCCCATCATCAGGTGTTGGGTAAAGCCCAGTTTTGCCAGGTTATCAAACAGGTAACACTGGTTAGCTGCCGGCTGGTAGAGGTTCTTATGCGAGGGCTGCCCACAGCTCGCGCGCAGCAGGCGGATAGCCGCTGGGCCGCTGTACGACGTGGCCGAGTTGAAGTCTTTGAACTGAATATCGAAATGCGACCACAACGGGTGCGACATCAAACCAGCCGCGTCAACGTCAGCCCAGGACAGAGAACAGATGTTAATGACCAGCAACTCAAACGGCTGAGCATCGGCAGGCAGCGCGTCCGGGAATTTCGTCTGACGCTTATCTTCCGCAGCGTAAAAACTGGAGAGCCACGCGTTCAGGTTCGTAGATGTCGGCGGCGCCGTCTGCGCTGGAATATCCCCAACCACAGGCGTATCCCCTGCTGTCGCGACGGTAGCGGCGGCGGAACCGCCCGTGGTGGTTACGGTTGTCGTCGGCTGACCGGCTGGCCACAGCGAGAAGCTCGGGCCCGTCAGCGTCAGTACGTTTAGCCAGATCATAATCGCGACGACAAACACCGTCACCCGGATCCACTGAGACAGGAACAGCCAGGCAACCAGCAGGACAAATACCGCGCCAATCATCTGCCAGTTAATAAAGCGCTCAACCAGATCGAGCATATAGTCCGCACTGAAACCTGCGACCTGGGAACCCTGGCTCATAATGCTTTCGGGGCCGGGTAGCCAGGTATCATGCCAGAACAGGGCGAAACCGATAGGGATAGCAATCCAGTGACGTATACGGTGCAGCCTGAGATTCGGGATTGGCATCAGCAGGAATGCCATAAACACCAGATTAAGCAGCGGGTGGAAATTAAGATAGCCTGCCCACAGCAGACCAAACTTCACCAGAAAGTAGAAATTCCAGCCGGACAGACCGCGCCAGTATTGCCAGAGTGGCGATGGCGCTGAAGAGGTATAGGTAGAATTAGTCATGTTTTCGGTTTGCCTTGACGTTTGAAGCGCGAGTCAGTGTTCCGGCGGGTTTAATATAGCGAGGTTTGACGAACAGTAATCTGATCGTATCGCGAATACGGCGCAGGGAATGGCGTGCATAGTAGCCAAGCGGCAAAAAAATCAGCGCGCACAGAACAACCAGTTGGATGATATCGCTGATATTCATAATGGAACGCTCTCTTTGTTCTCATCCATTAAGCGTAGCGGCTCAGGAACCCGACGCCATACATGCCCGTCATGTTTCGCGTTCAGAACCGGTTTGGCACCACTTGTAACAGGCAACGGTTTGGCCCATTTTTCAGGTGCCAGGGCTCGCATCTGGACAAGCTCAGCGCTGATCAAATTATCTTCAAACCAGACCATGCGGTTCGAGAAAATATCCCCGGTAGGCAGCGGGAAGATATGGTTCAGGGCGGTATCCAGATCGTTCACCCGACAGAAGGAGAGGAACAGCACCAGGCGATTATCGCCAATGGTCATGATATCCCCGATACGATTAGGGCGGCACAAGGTGAGCGCCTGCTCAACGCGAATGCCCGGCACAGGACGCAGGGCAACCATCACCCCTTTTCCGTCTGCCGGTAAAAGCGTATTGCTCATCATGTTGCCCACCGCATCGCAGAAGGTGTCCCATTTCTGGTAGCCGCGCAGTTTCATCGGCTGCGTCATTGAAAGCAGGGTGCTGATATCTTCCGGAACATATCGATTAAACTGCTGGCCCTGAATGCTTTCGATCAGCGTCAGACAGCGCGACAGGGGAGCATTCCAGGGAATGACCATATTCGCGCCGCAGCCCAGTAATAAGCGCTCATCGGTGGCGCGCAGGCTGGTATTATTTTCACGTACCACGATTTTTAACGCGCTGCCGCGCTGGCGACGTAATGTGTGAATGTGCCGTGCCAGCGTTTCGATTTGGTTATTCTGGATCAACGAGAAGATAATGGTCGCCGCCTGCGTGGTGCGCGCCTCATCAAATAAGGCCTCGTTAGTTTCGAACAGTGACCAATGCTCAGACAGTGCAGGCGCACCTTCCAGTACCGCAATATGACTCAGAACGCGCTTTTCATCACTGCGTGGCTGAACCACCGTCTCTTCCTGTTGAGCAAGATGCCACTCGTCCCCGACATTTTTGAGGGTAAGCTGCTGTCGGGAGCTCACCCCTTTTTCATTGCACCAGAAAGCCACGTCGTAAAGATGGCTGTCAGTCTGGACACGAATACTGGCCAGGCCATAGAGGAAACGGTATTCACTCATTAAAAGTGAAAAAAGTTTGTCGTTATTACTGCCCGGGTTAACAACCAATAAGGTGCAATTTTGATTTTTTGCCCATCTGCTGATTCTTCCCAGCCATTTCAGCAGTTTTTCAGACGGGATATTTTGTAGACCGTTTTGAGAACATTTAAGAATCAGTAAATAGTGTTCAGGAACAATAGAGCACTGAATATCGCGGGGCAAAAAGTATAAACTGTCGGCCTCCGCTGGCATGGAAAATAATCGTACTGTCTGGGGTCCACGGTCAGTTTCGAGCCTGATGATTGACTTTGGCTCATCGCCCATCGTAATGACGGCCACGCGGTAATCCTTACCCTGCGCCGCTATCGTCTGGTTTACCAGACTGATGGCATCTTCATTACGATCCGTATTAACCCACCAGACTCCTCCGACTGGCATGTGGCGCAATTCGTCCCATAATGACTGGATGCCAATAGAAAATATGGAGTCCACGGTGTCCCTCTTTTCGTCGAATTTCTATGTCTCTCAGTTTACTAGCGAAAGCGTAGAAATAAACCTAACATTGAAATTAAAGAACATCAGATTTAGCATGTAAATGAAATTTCGTGGGCAGGACGCCTCGCTGCATCTGAATCTTATGATTTTACTCAAAGGGATGAAATAAGAATGCAAAATAACGAACCCGCAACTCCAGTCGACCCAAGCCTGGGTTACACATTCCAAAACGATTTTCTGGCGCTCACGCAGGCTTTTTCATTGCCTGAAATAGATTACACCGATATTTCCCAGCGGGAACAGTTGGCTGCGGCTATTAAACGTTGGCCGTTATTAGCTGAGTTTGCCCAACAACAATAAGGAAGCCATTGATGGCCGTACTAGGATTACAGGGCGTCCGTGGTGGAGTGGGTACAACTTCCGTAACCGCGGCGCTGGCGTGGTCATTACAGGTTTTAGGTGAATCAGTACTGGTTATTGATGCCTGCTCCGATAATTTGCTGCGCATGTCATTCAATGTCGACTTTACGCATGAAAACGGCTGGGGGCGCGCGCTTCTGGACGATAAAGACTGGCGGGATGCGGGTTTGCGCTATACCTCCCAGCTCGATTTGCTTCCCTTTGGTCAGATGACGGAAACCGAACGCGGGAATGAAGCTGCGTTTCAGCGCCTGTTCTCTCGCTTCACCACCGCTTTGCAGAGTCTGAAAGAGAGCGGACACTATCAGTGGATCCTGCTGGACCTGCCGCACGGCGCCGCATCGCTGACCCGCCAGCTTCTGTCGCAGTGCGACCATGTGCTCTCCATTGCGAACGTAGATGCGAATTGTCATATCCGTCTGCATCAACAGGCAATGCCTGCCAATGCCCATATTCTGATTAACGATCTGCGCATTGGCAGCCAGATCCAGGACGATCTGTACCAGGTCTGGCTCCAGAGTCAGCGCCGCCTGTTGCCAATGGTTATTCATCGTGACGAAGCGATGGCGGAGTGCCTCGCTTCCAAACAACCGCTTGGGGAGTACCGTAGTGATTCACTGGCGGCAGAAGAGATCCTGACGCTGGCCAACTGGTGTCTGCTGCACTTTGCTAAACGGCCGGAGCCTGCCGGGAGTTCAGTATGAGCCGCCTGACCAACTGGTTGCTCATCCCGCCGGTCAGTTCGCGCTTAAGTGAACGCTACCGCCATTACCGTCATCACGGCGCCTCATCGCTGAGCGCTGCGCTGGGCTGCTTCTGGATGATTCTGGCGTGGATGTTCATCCCCCTCGAACATCCACGCTGGCAACGTATTCGTGCGCGCCACGGTGAACTCTATCCGCATATCAACCCTGACAAGCCGCGTCCGCTCGATCCCGCGCGCTACGCTATACAGTCCATCTGGCTTCTGGCGACCTCAACGGGTGCGGAGAAAAAAACGTCCCGCTGGCGCAGCTTCGATCGCGTGCAGAACTTACGTGAACACTATCACCAGTGGCTTAACCGGCTACCCGACCGGGTTGGCGATAGAACAGGTCATTTAGATAATCACAAAGAGCTCGGGCACCTTCACCCGGGCTTACGGCGTTTTATTCTCGGTGTGGTGGTGGTGTTCTCGCTCATACTGGCGCTGGTCTGTATTACCCAGCCCTTCAACCCGCTGGCACAGTTTACCTTCCTGATCCTGCTGTGGGGCGTGGCGCTGCTGGTGCGGCGCATACCAGGGCGTTTTTCTGCCCTGATGCTGATCGTGCTGTCGCTGACCGTTTCCTGCCGCTACATCTGGTGGCGATATACCTCAACGCTGAACTGGGACGATCCGGTCAGCCTGGTGTGTGGGTTAGTGCTGCTGTTTGCTGAGACCTACGCCTGGATCGTGCTGGTGCTGGGTTACTTCCAGGTTATCTGGCCGCTGAATCGACAGCCGGTGCCGCTGCCAAAAGACACGACCCAGTGGCCAACGGTGGACCTCTTCGTGCCGACCTACAACGAAGACCTGTCGGTGGTGAAAAACACCATTTACGCCGCGCTGGGTATCGACTGGCCGAAGGATAAAATCAAAATCTGGATCCTTGATGACGGTGGCCGCGCCGAGTTCCGCCAGTTCGCGGACGAAGTAGGGGTCGAGTACATCGCCCGTACCACGCATGAACACGCTAAGGCCGGTAACATCAACAATGCGCTGAAATATGCCAAAGGGGAGTTCGTCTCTATTTTCGACTGCGACCACGTGCCAACGCGCTCGTTCCTGCAAATGACCATGGGCTGGTTCCTGAAGGAGAAAGAGCTGGCGATGATGCAGACGCCGCACCACTTCTTCTCACCGGACCCGTTTGAACGTAACCTCGGTCGTTTTCGTAAAACCCCGAACGAGGGCACACTGTTCTATGGTCTGGTGCAGGACGGGAACGACATGTGGGACGCAACGTTCTTCTGCGGCTCCTGTGCGGTGATCCGCCGTAAACCGCTGGATGAAATTGGCGGGATCGCCGTCGAGACGGTCACGGAAGATGCGCACACTTCGCTGCGTCTGCACCGTCTTGGCTATACCTCCGCCTACATGCGCATTCCTCAGGCGGCGGGGCTGGCCACGGAATCCCTGTCGGCGCATATCGGCCAGCGTATTCGCTGGGCGCGCGGCATGGTGCAAATTTTCCGCCTCGATAACCCGCTGATGGGTAAAGGACTGAAACTGGCGCAACGGCTGTGCTACGTCAACGCCATGTTCCACTTCCTGTCGGGTATTCCACGGCTTATCTTCCTCACTGCGCCGCTGGCGTTCCTGCTTCTTCACGCTTACATCATCTATGCGCCTGCGCTGATGATTGCCCTGTTCGTTCTGCCGCACATGATCCACGCCAGCCTGACGAACTCGAAGATTCAGGGGAAATATCGCCATTCGTTCTGGAGTGAAATCTACGAAACGGTGCTGGCCTGGTATATCGCGCCGCCAACCATGGTGGCGCTGATTAACCCGCATAAAGGGAAATTCAACGTCACCGCGAAGGGCGGGCTGGTGGAAGAGGAGTATGTCGACTGGGTGATCTCCCGGCCCTATATCTTCCTGGTGCTGCTGAATATTGTGGGCGTGATTGTTGGGGTCTGGCGCTACTTCTACGGCCCGGAAAACGAAATTCTGACGGTCTTCGTGAGTATGGCGTGGGTGTTTTATAACCTGATTATCCTCGGTGGCGCGGTGGCGGTATCGGTGGAGAGCAAACAGGTTCGCCGCGCGCATCGCGTCGAAATCAGCATGCCAGCGGCCATTGCCCGCGACGATGGACATCTCTTCTCCTGTACCGTACATGACTTTTCGGATGGCGGTCTGGGTATCAAGATCAACGGTCAGGCGAAGGTGCTTGAGGGGCAGAAGGTCAACCTATTGCTTAAGCGCGGCCAGCAGGAGTATGTCTTCCCGACGCAGGTGGTGCGTGTGAGAGGAAATGAAGTGGGTCTGCAACTGATGCCGCTGACTAAAAAGCAACACATTGATTTTGTGCAGTGTACGTTTGCCCGCGCGGATACGTGGGCTCTCTGGCAGGACAGCTTCCCTGAGGATAAGCCTCTGGAAAGCCTGCTGGATATTCTTAAGCTGGGGTTCCGTGGCTATCGTCACCTTGCAGAATTTGCCCCGTCGTCGGTGAAATTAATTTTCCGGTCACTTACTTCACTGGTTTCCTGGGTCGTGTCGTTCATTCCGCGTCGACCTGAGCGAGATGAAGCGAAGCAGGCGGACCCGGTTATGGCTCAACAATGATGATAACGCGATGAAAACAAAACTTTCCTGGTTATGTGCAGTGGCAATGGGGATGAGTGCGCTCCCTGCAACAGTGGCTAACGCGGCGCCTGATAACGCAGCGACCACACCCGCGCCAACGGTGCCTGTCGTCGCGCAAGCGACCGATCCGGTAGTGACGGCGGCGCCGGGGCAGACGGAAAACGTCGTCCCGAATCAGCCGACGACGGGGAATACGCTGCCCGCCGACAACCCGGTGGTTGGGCAGGTTATGCCTGGCGTGCCGGGAGCCAGTGCACCGGTGGTTGCGGAAAATACGCCGTCGCGTGACGTTAAGCTGACGTTCGCCCAGATCGCGCCTCCTCCGGGCAGCATGGTTCTGCGCGGCATCAACCCAAATGGCGGTGTCGAATTCGGTATGCGTAGCGATGAAGTCGTGTCGAAAGCGATGCTCAACCTGGAATACACGCCATCGCCGTCGCTGCTGCCGGTGCAATCCCAGCTTAAGGTCTATCTGAATGATGAGCTGATGTACGTCCTGCCCGTCACCAAAGAGCAACTGGGTAAGAAAACCCTGGCTCAGGTGCCGATTAACCCGCTGTTTATCACCGACTTTAACCGCGTGCGTCTGGAATTTGTCGGCCATTACCGCGATGTCTGTGAAAACCCGGCCAGCAGCACCCTGTGGCTGGATGTTGGTCGTAACTCTTCGCTTCAGATGACCTATCAGCCGCTGGCGTTGAAAAACGATCTCTCCGCCTTCCCGGTGCCGTTCTTCGACCCGCGTGATAACCGTCCACTGAACCTGCCAATGGTGTTTGCGGGCTCTCCTGATGTGACCGAACAGCTGGCGGCCTCTATCGTGGCATCCTGGTTTGGTTCCCGCTCCGGCTGGCGTGGCCAGAGTTTCCCGGTTATGTACGACAAAATGCCGGACAAAAACGCGATTGTGTTTGCCACCAACGCCAAACGCCCGGCATTCCTGCGGGACCATCCAGAGGTGAAAGCGCCCACCATCGAGATGATCAGCCATCCCGACAATCCGTACGTGAAGCTGCTGGTGATCTTCGGGCGTGATGATAAAGATCTGGTGCAGGCGGCAAAAGGCATTGCGCAGGGCAATATCCTGTTCCGCGGTAATAGCGTCGTGGTGGATGAGGTGAAACCGCTGCTGGCACGTAAGCCTTATGATGCGCCGAACTGGGTCCGCACCGACCGCGCGATTACCTTCGGCGAGCTGAAAACCTATGAAGAGCAATTGCAGTCAACCGGGCTTGAACCTTCTCCTGTCAGCCTGTCGCTGAACCTGCCGCCGGATCTCTATCTGCTGCGCACCAACGGTATTGATATCAACCTGAACTACCGTTACACCGCGCCGGTAACCAAAGACAGCTCGCGCATGGATATCAGCCTCAACAACCAGTTCCTGCAATCCTTCAGCCTGACCAGCAGCCAGGAGACAAACCGGTTGATGCTTCGTCTGCCTGTATTGCAGGGGCTGCTGGATGGCAAAACCGATGTGTCGATCCCGGCGCTGAAGCTCGGTGCGGTGAACCAGCTGCGGTTTAACTTCCAGTACATGAACCCGATGCCGGGTGGATCGGTGGAAAACTGTATTACCTTCCAGCCGGTGCAAAACCACGTGGTGATTGGTGATGATTCCACAATCGACTTCTCGAAGTATTACCACTTTATCGCGATGCCGGATCTGCGTGCGTTTGCTAACGCCAGTTTCCCGTTCAGCCGCATGGCTGATCTCTCTGAATCGATTGTCGTGATGCCAAAAGCGGCCAACGAAGGCCAGGTTGCCACGCTGCTGGACACCATGGGCACCGTCGGGGCGCAAACCGGCTTACCGGCTATCAACGTGACGGTGACGGATGACGGTAGCCAGATCCAGAACAAAGATGCCGATATCATGGTCATCGGCAACATTCCGGACAAGCTGAAAGACGAGAAGCGCGTCGATCTGCTGGTGCAGGCGGCTCAGTCATGGGTCAACACGCCGCTGCGTCAGACCGAGTTCCCAAGCATCATGCCGGACAGCGGCGATCGTCAGGCCAATATCAGGACGACCGTAAGCTCAACGGGTCCGATGGCTGCGATTGTCGGTTTCCAGTCTCCGTATAACGACCAGCGCAGCGTGATCGCCCTGCTGGCGGACAGCCCGCGCGGCTATGAGCTGCTCAACACGGCCATGAACGACAGCGGTAAACGGGCGGCAATGTTCGGTTCCGTCTCGGTGATCCGTGAGTCGGGGGTAAACAGCCTGCGCGTGGGGGATGTCTACTACGTCGGTCATCTGCCGTGGTTCGAACGCCTGTGGTACGCCCTCTCTAACCACCCGGTGCTGCTGGCCGTGCTGGCTGCGCTCAGCGTTGTATTGCTGGCGTGGGTATTGTGGCGTCTGCTGCGAATCATCAGCCGTCGTCGTCTTAACCCGGACCATGAGTAAGCCGTGATGAAAATCTTTCGCGGGTGTGTAGTCGCAGCGTTGATGCTGGCGGCGGCGAATCTGCATGCCGCCTGTCGCTGGCCTGCCTGGGAGACGTTCAAGCAGGATTATATGAGCGAAAGTGGGCGCATCATTGATCCCAGTGACGCGCGCAAAATCACCACCTCCGAAGGGCAAAGCTATGGACTGTTCTTTGCCCTGGCAGCAAACGATCGCAAGACGTTTGATCTGCTGCTGACATGGACGCGCGATAACCTTGCCGAGGGGGATTTAGCCCAACATCTCCCGGCGTGGCTATGGGGAAAAAAGGACGACAACACCTGGGCGGTTATCGACCCTAACTCCGCGTCCGATGCCGATATCTGGATTGCCTGGTCGCTGCTGGAAGCCGGGCGGCTGTGGAAAAATCCCGATTACACGCGCACGGGTAAGGCGCTGTTGACGCGCATTGCCAGTGAGGAAGTGGTGAAGGTGCCGGGGCTGGGTTCTATGCTGCTGCCGGGTAAAGTCGGTTTTGCCGAAGAGAGTGTCTGGCGCTTCAACCCCAGCTACCTGCCGCCGCAGCTTGCGAGCTATTTCACCCGTTTCGGCGCACCGTGGACAACGCTCCGTGAAACCAACCTGCGTCTGCTGCTGGAGACCGCGCCAAAAGGATTTTCCCCGAACTGGGTGAAATACCAGAAAAAGGGCGGCTGGCAGTTGAAGCAGGATACGACCCTGATCGGCAGTTACGATGCGATTCGCGTCTATCTGTGGGTAGGGATGATGAACGATAACGATCCGCAGAAAGCCCGGCTACTGGCGCGTTTCAAGCCCATGGCGACCACCACAATCAAACAAGGCTTACCGCCGGAAAAAGTGGACGTAGCGACCGGAAAACGTACCGGAGATGGGCCGGTAGGGTTTTCTGCCTCCCTGCTTCCATTTTTACAAGAACGGGACGCGCAGGCGGTGCAACGCCAGCGTGTCGCCGATCGTTTTCCCGATAACAATGCTTATTACAGCTACGTTCTGACCCTCTTTGGACAAGGGTGGGATCAGCATCGTTTTCGTTTCACCGCGCAAGGTGAATTACTACCGGATTGGGGCCAGGAATGCGCACGTTCACACTAAATCTACTCGCCTTATCGCTTGGCCTGGCGCTCATGCCCCTGGCCCAGGCCGCCAACTCCCCGCAGCAGAGACAGCTGCTGGAACAGGTTCGTCTGGGGGAATCCACCCAGCGTGAGGATTTGGTGCGCCAGTCGCTCTATCGCCTTGAGCTGATCGACCCCAACAATCCGGACGTGATTGCCGCTCGCTTCCGCTACCTGTTACGACAGGGGGATACGGCGGGCGCGCAAAAAGAGCTGGATCGCCTGAAAGGAATGGCACCCGATTCCAGTGCGTATCAGTCCTCCCGTACGACCATGCTGCTCTCCACGCCGGATGGTCGCCAGGCCCTCCAGCAGGCTCGTCTGCTCGCCACCACCGGGCACACGCAGGAAGCTATTGCCGCGTATGACAAACTGTTTGACGGTAATCCGCCCAGCGGCGACATCGCGACGGAGTACTGGAACGTGGTGGCGAAAGAGCCTGCCCGCCGCAATCTGGCCATTAATCAGCTGAAGAAAATCAACGCCAGCAGTCCGGGCAACGCCCCGCTACAGGCTTCGCTGGCGCAGCTTCTGTTCCAGAGCGGACGGCGTGATGAAGGGTTTGCGGTGTTACAGGAGATGGCCAAATCGAATAATGGCCGCAGTCAGGCGTCGGACATGTGGTACCAGCAGATCAAAGATCAGCCGGCCAGCAGCACCAGCGTTACCGCGCTGCAACAATACCTGAGCGTGTTCAGCGATGGCGATAACGTGACGGCGGCGCGCGCCCAGCTTGAAGCGCAGCAAAAACAGCTCGCCGATCCGGCGTTTCGCGCCAAAGCCGAAGGGTTAGCCGCAGTGGATGCCGGGCAGGGCAGTAAAGCGGTAACGGAGTTGCAGAAAGCAGTCAGCGCCAACCACGCCGACAGTGAAGCCGTAGGCGCGCTGGGGCAGGCCTATTCGCAGAAAGGCGATCGCGCCCGCGCGGTTGCGCAGTTTGAAAAGGCGATCGCCCTCGATCCGCAGAGCGACAACCGGGGCAAATGGGACAGCCTGCTGAAGGTTAACCGATACTGGCTGCTGATCCAGCAGGGTGATAACGCCCTGAAAGCCAACAAGACAGCCCAGGCGGAACGCTATTATCAGCAGGCGCGCAACATTGACAATACGGACAGCTACGCGGTCCTGGGGCTGGGTGACGCGGCGGCGGCGCGGAAAGATAACGACGCGGCTGAACGCTATTATCGCCAGGCATTGCGGATGGACAGCGGCAACAGCAACGCGGTACGCGGTCTTGCCAATATTTATCGCGAGCAGTCTCCGGAGAAGGCGACGCAGTTTATTCAGTCGCTCTCTGCCAGCCAGCGCCGCAGCATTGATGATATTGAACGTAGCCTGACGAACGAGCAGCTCTCGGCTCAGGCTGAACAGCTGGAAAGCCAGGGAAACTATGCGCAGGCCGCAGAAATTCAGCGCCGACGCCTTGCGCTTTCCCCGGGCGACGTGTGGATCACCTA
Source organism: Enterobacter cloacae complex sp. S2 (assembly GCF_015159675.1). Classification (NCBI taxonomy): domain Bacteria; kingdom Pseudomonadati; phylum Pseudomonadota; class Gammaproteobacteria; order Enterobacterales; family Enterobacteriaceae; genus Enterobacter; species Enterobacter cloacae complex sp. S2. The sequence continues at coordinate 7,323 of NZ_JADDTS010000029.1, read as the reverse complement.
CCGGCTATCACGCGATCTGTATAGCGCGGGTCAGCGCAGCCAGGCGGATAACCTGATGCGCCAGCTGGCAAGCCAGAAACCGGGCGATCCGGATCAGGTTTACGCCAGCGGGCTGTACCTGTCCGGTAACGATCGGGACCGGGCCGCGCTGGCGCATCTGAACACGCTGCCGCGCGACAAGTGGAACGGCAACATCCAGGCGCTGGCGGACCGCCTGCAAAGTAATCAGGTGCTGGAAACCGCCAACCGCCTGCGCGACAGTGGAAAAGAGCAGGAAGCGGAAGCGCTGCTTCGCCAGCAGCCCCCGTCCACCCGTATTGACTTAACGCTGGCAGACTGGGCTGAACAGCGTGGCGATCACGAGGCCGCGAAAACCGCCTACAACACCGTCCTGCAACGGGAACCGCAGAACGAAGACGCAATTCTCGGCCTGACCGAAGTCAATCTTGCTCAGGGCAACAGGGACGCCGCTCGCGCTGAGCTGGCGAAACTGCCCGCGGCACAAAACGGCGAACCGCTCTCCCTCAATATGCAGCGCCGGATCGCCATGGCGCAGGCCGGTCTGGGTGATCCTGCCGCGGCAGAAAAGACCTTCAACGCCATTGTTCCTCAGGCAAAATCGCAGCCGCCTTCTATGGAAAGTGCGCTGGTGATACGTGATGCCGCCCGCTTCCAGGCACAAAATGGTCAGCCTCAGCAGGCGCTGGACACCTGGAAAGATGCGATGGTCTCATCGGGCATCACGACGACCCGTCCGACCGATAACGACAGCTTTACGCGTCTTACGCGTAACGATGAGAAAGATGACTGGCTGAAGCGCGGCGTGCGCAGCGATGCAGGCGATCTTTATCGTCAGCAGGATCTGAACGTCACGCTGCAACACGACTACTGGGGATCCAGCGGCACGGGGGGCTATTCCGACCTGAAAGCGCACACCACTATGCTCCAGGTGGATGCGCCGCTATCGGATGGCCGCATGTTCTTCCGTAGCGATCTGGTCAATATGAACGCCGGTTCCTTTGACACCAATAACGGAACCTACGATCCGACATGGGGTACCTGCGCCGAAACGCCATGTCACGGCAGCACGAACCAGTCGGCCAACGGCGCCAGCGTGGCAGTCGGCTGGCAGAACAAAACCTGGGCGTGGGACATCGGTACAACGCCGATGGGCTTCGACGTGGTCGATGTGGTGGGCAGCCTGAGCTACAGCAACGACTTGGGGCCGATTGGCTACACCCTGAACGCCCATCGTCGTCCGATTTCCAGCTCTGTGCTGGCCTTCGCCGGGCAAAAAGATCCCAATACCGACACCACCTGGGGCGGCGTGCGTGCTACCGGTGGCGGCGTGAGCATGAGCTACGACAAAGGCGAAGCTAACGGGATCTGGTCAAGCCTGAGTGCCGACAGCCTCACCGGGAAGAATGTCGAAGATAACTGGCGGGTCCGCTGGATGACCGGCTATTACTACAAGCTTATCAATCAGAACAACGAGCGTCTGACGGTCGGCGTGTCCAATATGCTCTGGCATTACGATAAAGATTTAAGTGGCTATTCGATGGGCCAGGGCGGTTACTACAGTCCCCAGGAGTATGTGTCGTTCGCCTTACCGGTGAACTGGCGTAAACGCACAGAGAACTGGTCATGGGAGCTGGGCGGTTCCGTCTCATGGTCCCATTCAAAAACAAAGGATGTGATGCGTTATCCGTTGCAGGGGCTGATCCCGGACAATGAGCCAGGCCGTTATACCGATAAAGGTGTGATGGGAACCGGAAGTAGCTCGTCAGGGACGGGTTATACCGCAAGGGCGATTGTTGAACGCCGTGTGACGTCCAACTGGTTTGTCGGTCTGGGCGTCGATATTCAGGAAGCGAAAGACTATACCCCGAGCCATGCGCTGCTCTATGTTCGGTATTCTGCCGCAGGCTGGCAGGGTGATATGGACTTACCGCCGGAACCGCTGGTGCCTTATGCAGACTGGTGATCGGATTTTTGCTTAATCTAATTGTAAGTCTCTCTTAAAAGTGCAGCTATCGGGTATACTCGGGCGCACCAGGTTTACGCCCTGGTGCGCCCTGCGCTTCGAGTTTTGTGGAGAGTCATTTTGCGTGTCAGCCGTTCCTTAACGATCAAACAGATGGCGATGGTGTCTGCCGTCACAATGCTGTTTGTCTTCATCTTCTGCGTCATTTTGCTGTTTCATTCCGTACAGCAGAATCGCTATAACACGGCTTCGCAACTGGAAAGTATTGCTCGCTCGGTGCGGGAACCCCTGTCGGCCTCGATCCTGAAAGGGGATATCCCCGAGGCGGAATCCATCCTGAAGCGCATTCAGCCCGCCGGTATCGTGAGCCGCGCCGACGTCGTGCTGCCGAACCAGTTCCAGGCGCTGCGGATGAGCTTTATCCCGGAGCGTCCCGTCCCGATGATGGTGATGCGCCTGTTTGAACTGCCGGTGCAGATTTCCCTGCCTCTCTATTCCCTGGAAAGACCGGCTAACCCGCAGCCGCTGGCCTATCTGGTACTACAGGCGGACTCGTACCGCATGTATAAATTCGTCATGAGTTGGGTTGCTACGTTAGTGACTACTTACTTACTTTTGACCTTAATGTTGAGCGTGGCGCTGACGTGGTGCATCAACCGGTTAATTGTGCATCCGTTGCGCCGCATAGCCCGGGAGCTGAATGACCTCTCTCCGCAGGAGCACATGGGGCATCAGCTTCCCTTGCCGCGTCTGCATCACGACGATGAAATCGGCATGCTGGTCCGCAGTTACAATATCAACCAGCAGCGTGTCCTGCGTCAGCAGGAAGAGGTCAGTAATAACGCCACCCGTTTCCCGGTTTCCGACCTGCCAAACAAAGCGTTTTTAATGGCCCTGCTGGAGCAGACCGTCGCTCGCCAGCAGACCACCGCGCTGATGGTGATTGCCTGCGAGACCTTGCAGGACACGACGGGCGTGCTGAAAGAGAGCCAGCGCGAGATGCTATTACTGACGCTGGTGGAAAAAATCAAATCTGTGCTGGCGCCGCGCATGGTACTTACCCAGGTCAGCGGCTATGACCTGGTGGTGATTGCGCACGGTGTAAAAGAGCCGTGGCACGCTATTACGCTAGGTCAGCAAGTACTCACTGTCATAAATGAGCGGCTACCCATTCAGGGTATCCAGCTACGCCCAAGTGCCAGCATTGGTATCGCAATGTACTACGGTGGTCTGACCGCCGAGCAGTTATACCGTCGGGCTTTCTCAGCAGCGTTTACCGCGCGCCGAAAAGGCAAAAACCAGATCCAGTTCTTTGATCCGGAGCAAATGGAAAAAGCCCAGCAGCGCCTGACGGAAGAGAGCGACATTCTGACGGCGATGGACAATCGCCAGTTTGCGCTCTGGCTACAGCCGCAGGTGGATTTGCGCACGGGTGAAGTGACCAGCGCCGAAGCGTTGCTGCGCATGCAGCAGCCGGACGGCACGTGGGAGCTGCCTGAGGGGATGATCGAACGTATCGAGTCCTGCGGACTGATGGTCACCGTCGGATACTGGGTGCTGGAAGAGTCGTGTCGCCAGCTTGCGGCCTGGCAACAACGGGGCATCACGCTGCCGCTGTCGGTGAATCTTTCTGCGCTACAGCTGATGCACCCGACTATGGTGCCGGATATGCTCGAGTTGATCCATCGCTACCGCATCCAGCCCCACACGTTGATCCTGGAAGTCACCGAGAGCCGTTGTATTGACAATCCTGACGACGCTGTCGCCATTCTGAAACCGCTGCGTAATGCCGGGATCCGCATTGCGCTGGACGATTTTGGTATGGGGTATTCCGGCCTGCGTCAGCTCCAGCACATGAAAACCCTGCCGGTGGACGTCCTGAAAATCGACAAAACCTTTGTGAAAGGGCTGCCGGAGGATTGCAGCCTGGTGCAGGCCATTATCCAGATGGCGCACAGCCTGAACCTGCACGTGACTGCCGAAGGTATTGAGGCCGAAGCCCAGCGCGAGTGGCTGGCTGCGGCGGGTGTGGAGAGCGGTCAGGGCTTCCTGTTTGGCCGCGCCGTGCCGACGGATACCTTTGAGCGACGCTATCTCGCCGACGCTGGCAATAACGCAAAAGTGTAATTTTGTTGCTGGCTTGTGCGAGCCAGCTCAAAGTTCTTAACATTTGTGTTTCAAATTTGAACCCCGTTTATTTCTGTCCTGTTATGTGGGTGTTATTTTAAAGCCGCAGGTTAACCATAACCTTACAAAGCCTGTAGTTATTCTTTCCAGGGACACCCTATGAAAACCTCACTCTTCAAAAGTCTTTACTTCCAGGTCCTGACAGCCATCGCCATCGGTATTTTGCTCGGTCACTACTACCCGGAGCTGGGCGCGCAAATGAAACCGCTTGGCGACGCGTTCGTTAAGCTCATCAAAATGATCATCGCGCCGGTCATCTTCTGTACCGTGGTGACCGGTATCGCCGGTATGGAAAGCATGAAGGCGGTCGGGCGTACGGGGGCGGTTGCCCTGCTGTACTTCGAGATTGTCAGTACGATCGCGCTGATTATCGGCCTGATTATTGTCAACGTGGTACAGCCTGGCGCGGGCATGAACGTTGACCCGGCCACGCTGGATGCGAAAGCGGTGGCGGTTTACGCTGAACAGGCGAAAGATCAGGGGATTGTTGCCTTCCTGCTGGACGTGATCCCGAGCAGCGTGATTGGCGCGTTCGCCAGCGGAAATATCCTCCAGGTACTGCTGTTTGCCGTGCTGTTTGGCTTTGCCCTGCACCGTCTTGGCAGCAAAGGTCAGCTGATTTTTAACGTCATTGAAAGCTTCTCGCAGGTTATCTTCGGCATCATCAACATGATTATGCGTCTGGCCCCGATTGGTGCCTTTGGCGCGATGGCCTTCACTATCGGGAAATACGGCGTCGGCACGCTGGTACAGCTTGGCCAGCTGATTATCTGCTTCTATATCACCTGTATTCTGTTTGTGGTGGTGGTGCTCGGCTCCATCGCTCGTGCGACCGGCTTCAGCATCTTCAAATTTATCCGTTACATTCGTGAAGAGCTGCTGATTGTCCTCGGCACTTCCTCTTCTGAGTCCGCGCTGCCGCGTATGCTCGATAAAATGGAAAAGCTGGGCTGCCGTAAGTCAGTGGTGGGGCTGGTTATTCCTACGGGCTACTCCTTTAACCTGGACGGCACCTCGATTTACCTGACGATGGCGGCGGTCTTTATTGCTCAGGCCACCAACAGCCACATGGATATCTTCCATCAGATTACGCTGCTGGTCGTCCTCCTGCTCTCCTCGAAAGGGGCGGCGGGCGTAACGGGTAGCGGATTTATCGTGCTGGCGGCCACTATCTCAGCGGTTGGCCATCTGCCGGTGGCGGGTTTGGCCCTGATCCTCGGTATCGACCGCTTTATGTCTGAAGCCCGCGCGTTAACCAACCTGATTGGTAATGGTGTGGCGACGGTTGTGGTGGCGAAGTGGGTAAAAGAGCTGGATCACAAGAAACTTAACGATACGCTGAATAATCGCACATCTGAGGACAAAACCCCCGGTTTATCCTCTTAATCCCTCATAAATGCCCGTATTCCCTTGTGGGGATGCGGGCACCTGCGCATAATAACCGCTCATACCTGTCATATTTCGACAAAATTTTTTTGGGTATATTTCGCTTCCGCCCGTGACGTTTAGCCGAACACGCTGTCTAATCGGAAGGTTTTCATCGTCATCTTTGAGTGCTCACGTCGCGAGACACTCTCTTTAACCAGGAATGTTGATCAGGGGTTCACATGCAGGGCACAAAAATTCGACTCTTAACCGGCGGTTTGCTGATGATGGCAGCAGCCAGTTATGTGCAGGCAGATGCGCTCCAGCCAGACCCGGCCTGGCAACAGGGAACACTGGCGAACGGATTCCAGTGGCAGGTGTTATCCACTCCGCAACGTCCGAGCGATCGCATTGAAATTCGTCTGGCTGTGAATACCGGCTCCCTCACTGAAAGCACCCAGCAGACCGGCTTAAGCCATTTTATTCCTCGACTGGCGCTCACCCAGAGCGGCAGTTTGCAGGCGGTTCAGGTGCGTTCTTTATGGCAACAGGCCATCGATCCTAAACGCCCGCTGCCCCCGGCTGTGGTCTCCTATGACTACACCATGTTTAATCTGAGCCTGCCCAACAACCGTAACGATCTGCTTAAAGAAGCGCTTACCTATCTATCCGATGCCACCGGCAAACTGGCGATTACGCCTGAGACCGTAAACTATGCGTTGAGCAACAGCGACATGGTGGCGACCTGGCCGATGGATACCAAAGAAGGCTGGTGGCGCTACCGCCTGAAAGGGTCCACGCTGCTTGGACACGACCCGGCAGAACCGCTGAAACAGCCGGTGGATCCAGAGCAGGTGAAATCTTTCTACCAGCAGTGGTACACCCCGGATGCCATGACCCTCATTGTAGTGGGCAACGTGGACAGCCGTGCGGTGATAGAGCAGATCAACAAAGCCTTTGGCGATCTAAAAGGGAAGCGTGAAACGCCCGCCCCTGTTCCTACTTTGTCCCCGCTGCGTCCTGAGACGGTCAGTATCATGACGGATACCGTGCGTCAGGATCGTCTTTCGATGATGTGGGATACCGCCTGGCAGCCGATCCGCGAGTCCTCGGCGCTGTTGCGTTACTGGCGTGCGGACCTGGCGCGTGAAGCGCTGTTCTGGCATGTTCAGCAGACGCTCAGCAAGAACAACGTGAAAGACATTGGTCTGGGCTTTGACTGCCGCGTGCTGTTCCAGCGCGCCCAGTGCGCCATTAACGTCGAATCGCCGGGTGATAAGCTGAATGCCAATCTCGGCGTGGTGGCGAAAGAGCTGGCTAAAGTGCGTAAAGAGGGCCTGTCTGAAGAGGAATTTAACGCGCTGGTGGCGCAGAAATCCCTCGAATTGCAGAAACTGTTTGCCACCTATGCCCGCGCCGATACCGATATCTTAATCAGCCAGCGCATTCGCTCCTTACAGAATCAGGTCGTGGATATCGCGCCGGAGCAGTATCAGAAATTGCGTCAGGATTTCCTGAACGGTCTGACCGTGGAGATGCTGAATCAGGATCTGCGGCAGCAGCTGTCTCAGGATATGGCGTTGATTCTGTTGCAGCCGAAAGGTGAGCCGGAATATGACATGAAAGAGTTAAAGGCCACCTGGAACGCCATCATGGCGACGCCGTCGCAGCCAGTACAGGCGGCGGCCGATGATTTGCACCAGGATGCGAGCGATATTCCGCAGGGCCAGTAAGGCCCTGCGTTCCCTCTCCCTGTGGGCTGAGGGATTTTATGCAGAAGCAATAAA
>NZ_JADDTS010000028.1:0-78545 GCF_015159675.1 Enterobacter cloacae complex sp. S2 | reverse complement strand
TTGTTCGCACCTTCCTTAGCACTACCGTCTTTAGCACCATGCTCATCCTTAAAGTGATAGCCATAATTACGGAAACCACCGGTCAGGCCGAACGTAAAATCATCGGTGCCGATAAAACGATAGCGTAATTCTACTTCAGGTCGATCGAAATAGGTGCCGCGCGTCATGCTACTGTAATCAACCGGCCCTTCCTGATACATAGCCAGCGAAATGGTCCATGCATCCCATGTGGCATTAAACCACACGGAGGGTTCATATAATCCATCTTTATCGTCAGCCTGACCTTCTACGTTTTCAATTTCATACATGGCGCCAATATTAAATTCCCACTGTTTGGCTGATTCTGTTGCTTGCGCGCAGCTCACCCCTGCGCACAGGACGAGCGCAGCACTTCTTAGTAGAGTACTCATTAAAATATTCCTTTATAATTAACACACAAAAAACCGGAAACTTTCATTTCCGGCGAACACCTTTCTTATCTAATAGCTGTTTCAGTATCAGCATCGAAGAAATGGCACTTATTCATATCGAACTGGATGCCGATATTCTCTCCGGCAACGTAATCATCCGCCGCTCCCGCACGGACAACCAGTTCATGCCCACCCACGGTGGCATAAAGCATAAATTCAGCCCCGGTCAGCTCAGCAACGCTGATCTTCGCCGTGATGTTTTCACCGCTTCGCTGTGCGGTGAGAATGTCTTCCGGACGGATCCCAAAGACAACCGCTTTACGCTGGTAACCTTGCGCATTAAGCACGGCCAGCTTGTCCTCCGGGATCTCCAGATGCAGCGTTTCCGTCACAAAGTAGCGGTCGTCGATTGCGCCACGAATGAAGTTCATCGCCGGTGAGCCAATAAACCCTGCAACGAACATATTCGCCGGCTCGTTGTATACCTGCTTCGGCGCGCCCACCTGCTGAATGATGCCGTCCTTTAAAATCACGATGCGGGTCGCCATCGTCATGGCTTCCGTCTGATCGTGCGTCACGTAAATCATGGTGGTATTAAGCTTCTGGTGCAGCTTGCTGATTTCAGCGCGCATCTGCACACGAAGTTTGGCATCGAGATTGGATAAAGGCTCATCCATCAGGAAGACCCCCGCTTCGCGCACTATCGCCCTGCCTAACGCCACGCGCTGGCGCTGACCGCCGGACAACGCACCAGGTTTACGCTGGAGATAGTCGCGCAAGCCCAGGATCTGTGCCGCCCAGGTAACGCGTTCTTCAATGACGGAGGGCGCAATTTTTTGCATTTTCAGGCCAAACGCCATGTTGTCGTAGACTGTCATATGCGGATAGAGCGCATAGTTCTGGAAGACCATCGCGATATCACGGGACTTGGCGGGAACATCATTCATGCAAACCCCGTCAATAATCAGTTCACCCGCGCTGATCTCCTCAAGGCCGGCAATCATTCGCAGCGTCGTGGATTTCCCACAGCCCGATGGACCGACGAAGACAATAAATTCTTTGTCTTCAATTTCGAGGTTGAAATCTTTAACCACGTGGACCTGGTTATCATAGATTTTCTGAATGTGTTTCAGAGACAGTTGAGCCATTATTAATTCCTTATCAATACGCCCGGGATGCCCAGAACGCCGTGAGGCGTTCCCAGGTCAGTTCCTGCGTTGAATGAAGTTGTAATCCCGCATGGTTCAGGCCAGGCCCAATCCCGACCGACAGCATGCCTGCGGCGTTGATCGCATCTACCCCTGCGGCGGCATCTTCGATACCAATGGCCTCTTCAGGACGCACGTTCAGTCCTTTACAGGCCGCAAGGAAGATTTCCGGGTCCGGCTTTGAGCGGCAAATGCGCGAAGCATCGGCGCAAAAATCGAAAGCCTGATGAATACCCAACGCGTGCAAAATCCCAGGGGCATTAAGCGATACGGATGCCAGGCCAATTTTGACCTTCGCGGCGCGAATATCCGCCAGCACGTCGCAAATACCCGGCAGCAGCGAATCCTGCGTCAGTGATGCCAGCGACTGGACGTAAAGCGCGTTTTTTTTCGTCGCCAGCGCCAGGCGCTGCTCGTCACTGAACATCCCCTCTTTCCCGCCATGTTTCAGAATGCGCTGGAGGGAGTCCATACGGCTTATTCCCTTCAGCTGTTCGTTAAATACTTCATCGAAGGTGATACCAATCTCCTCCGCCACGGCGCGCCAGGCTAGAAAGTGAAGATGAGCGGTATCGGTGATGACCCCGTCCAGATCGAATACAACAGCGTTAAGCGTCATGGCGCCCCTCCGTGGTAGCGGTCCCATTAACAGATGCAAGAAAGTCCTTACGCTCACAGACCTTTCGCCCTGATACGTGCAGCGTTTTACCCCACAGCGTCAACGTGACAGGTGCGGTAGTTTCAATGGTTAACTGGTCATCTTCACAGGTAATGTGCATTGTTGCGTCCCGCCACCGCAGCGGGAAGGCGAGTTTCTGCCAGTGAACAGGCAGCTTCGGCGCAAGATGCAGCTCCCCTTCGCTAATGTGCAGGCCAGCAAATCCCTGAATGGCGCCCAACCAGATCGCACCGGTGGCGGCGGCATGAATACCATCATCGCTGCTGTGCGGGTCGTCTCCCAGGTCAATGGCGATACCATCGCGCCAGAAGGCATACGCCCCCTCGGTGTCACCGCAGCGTGCGAGCACAATGCCGTGAATGGCTTTACTCAGGGATGAATCATGGATCGTGCGTGGCTCGTAGAACGCCAGATTGGCGGCACATTGCTGCGGCGTAAACCGTTCCGGCAGCAGGTAGTTAAGCATCACCACGTCGGCCTGCTTCAGGATCTGCATCTCGTTCACTTCCGCGCGAGAGTAATCAAGCAGAATGGTTTGCTTACCCGCTTTGGCTTTATAGCGACTCAGATCGATGGCAGGTTTTGCCATGAAGGTATCATCCTGCGGGATCACACCCTCTGCGTCGGCCTCTGGCAGCCACAGGCGCGCCAGAAACGTCCCGGCATTCTCCGTAAAACGCGCATCTTCACGCCCAAACATCGCCATAAACTGACGCGCGCAGGCAACGTTGTGCCAGGCCAGATAGTTGGTGTAGGCGTTGTTGTTGACATGCTCGGTGTATTCATCCGGTCCGATTACGTCATGGATCTCAAGACGACCATTAATTTCCGTCGCGCGTCCCATCCAGAACGAAGCGGTTTCCATCAGCAGCGTCAGGCCCTCATTGCGCATAAAGGCATCGTCGTGTGTTGCCTGCCAGTAAGCGACAACGGCCCAGGCAATATCAGCCACGATGTGGTGTTCAGCGAGTGCGGAGGCGACCTTCTGGCGAACCCCGGTGCGGATGTTAATGGCCGCGAATTCTGGCGTCTCTTCCTGTCCGCTGGCGGCGCTTTCCCACGGGAACAACGCGCCCGGCCAACCGTTACGGCGTGCTTTTTCACGCGCGCCCGAAAGATTGAGCCAGCGATAGCGCAGCAGACTGCGGGCAATCTGTGGACGGGTAAACAGATGGAACGGCAGCAGGAAAATTTCGGTATCCCAGAAGACGTGTCCCTTATACCCCTCACCCGTCAGCCCTTTAGCCGCAATACTGCTTCGCTCATCATGAGCAGGCGTCATTGTCGTCAGATGCCAGACGGCGTAATCCAGCGCCAGCTGATCCTGCTGTTCTGCACACGTCACTTCCACCCGAGCATCACGCCAGACCGCTTCCCAGGCGTACGCTGAGCTCTCAAGCAACGCATCGTAGCCTCTTGCCGCGCAGACTTTGAGATCGGCCAGCGCGTTGCGGGCGAAAGACTCCTGCGAGAGCGATTTATCGCAGCGATACGTCAGCCAGACGATTTTCTCAAGCGTGACAGTGTCACCTTGCGAGATAGTCAGAGAATGATGAACGCTGAGGCGACGATTTTTGGCGGTGAAACAGCTGTCGCTCTTAGCGGAGAGCTGACAAAACGCCGAAACAACAACTTCAGACGCCCGGTCCTGCGTTTCATACACACCCTGCATGTAGTGCTGGTCAAAGACCCTGACCGAGATTTCATCCAGATGCTGCCTGCCGCTGTTCGTTTGTGTCGCATCTATGCCGGTTTTCAGCACGGCCTGAGCGGCGCCGTCAAGCGGTGTGATCGAGAGCTGCATTGCCACTAAGGGCAACTGGTCCAGCGAAACAAAACGACGGCTCTCGAGGCGATAGCGTTTTCCGTCCGGCGAACGCCAGACAACGTTACGATGCAGTTCGCCGTTAGCAAAGGCCAGCTCGCGTTGCCACTCAAGAATTTCGCCTGAAAGGAGCGTGAAATTGACGCCGTCCAGCTCAACTTCAACCCCGGTGACATCCGGCAGATTGATCAGCTCAGTGGTTTCATTGCGTCCCGCGCGATGATACAGCCCGGCGAGATACATGCCTCTGGTCTGCTGGGTGTAATCTTCTTCATGCGTGGCGCGAATGCCCATGTAGCCATTGCCGCAGGCCATAATGGACGCGTACTTATTCAGGCTATGCGGGCAAAAGCCCGGATCGGTTAATACAGACTGGTTCAGCATAACGTCACGCTTTCCCCTGTTTCCGCGGCTTCATATAACGCCGCGACTAATTGCTGGATCACCAGCCCCTGCTCCGCATCGGCAATCATGACCGGCTCGCCCAATACGTGGCGAACAAACGCGTCCATACTGCGCAGATGTCGGCGATCGTCAGCCTCTTCCCGCTGGGTCAGCGTCTGTAAAACACCGGCTTCGTCGTTATAAATGTGTGCCGGGAACAGCGTTGCACCCGCCTTCTCACCGCAGAAAGAGACGTTCATGATCGACTGCTCGCGGATATTAAGCGCAAAAGAGGTGTCCAGACGCAGAATGCCACCGTTGCAGAACTCAATCGTGCCAAACAGGGCATCTTCCACGGTAAACTGCGCAGGATCCCATTCGCCAAACTGGCCGGTGTGTTTCCGGTTCCCCAGTCTCTGGAAGCTGTGCGCGGTTACCCGCTTCACGGCCGGGAAGCCCAGCACATACATCGCGGCATCCAGCATATGAATGCCGATATCGATCAGCGGCCCGCCGCCCTGAAGCGATTTATTGGTGAACACGCCCCACCCCGGCACACCGCAACGACGCAGCGCCTGCGCGGAGGTGAAGTAAATTTCACCGAGCGTTCCGTTCATAACCGCATCGCGCAGGAGCTGGGTATCCAGGGCAAAGCGATGGTGAAAATCGTACGCGAGGACTTTTCCAGCCTTGCGCGCCGCGAGACGCATCTCATCCGCCTGGTGCGGCGTCATCGCCGGCGGCTTTTCACACATCACATGACAGCCTGCTTCGAGAGCCGCCATCACATGTTCAAAATGGAACCGGTTAGGCGAACAGACGCTCACCACATCCGGTTTTACTTCCTGCAACATCTCGTGAGCGTCCTGCCATGCCGATGGAATAGCATAACGTTCCGCGAACGCCTGTGCCTGCTCAAGGCGGCTGTCCATGACAGCCACCATTTGAACATCACTGCGCGTGGCGTAATACGAGGCATGCACTTTGTCTGCAACCTGCCCGGCGCCAATGATGGCGACGCGCAGAGGCAAAGGTGTAGAAGCACTCATCACGCTCGTCATCCTTAGCATTCACGCAAGTAAGTGAGAGAGTCCTTATAGGCCTGAGCCGGATCGTCGGCACGCACCCGGCACTCGTACACGACGTAACCCTGATAGTTATCGGCACGCAGCTGATCGAACAGGCTGGCGAAATCGAGGCTGCCGCTGCCCGGCTGATAGCGGTGGTTATCAGCAATGTGCACATGACCCAGCAGGTCGCGGTTGTGATGCAGCGCTTCCGTCAGGGAGTCTTCTTCAATATTCATGTGGTAGAAATCACCGATGATCTGCACGTGCTTCAGGCCGTTCTCTTCGATATAACGACGCGCATCGGCCAGGGTGTTGATCATATGATCCTGATAGCGGTTCAGCGGCTCCAGGTAGACGGTAGTACCGGTGCGCGCTGCCACCTCATCCAGCCAGCGCAGGGAAGCGCTGACCGCTTTGCGATCGCCGTCCAGGCTACGTGGCGAAGTCATTGGCGGCAGACGGAAGGTAAACATCCCCCACGCAGCCGGAACGATAATCCCCTTGCCGCCCACTTCTGCCAGCGCTTCCAGAATGCGTTCAATCTGCTGTAGACCGTTCAGGCGGCGTTCTTCGATAAAATCCCCGATCCAGCCATCGTATCCGCCACAGGCCGTCGTGACCGGCAGGCCGGTGGCTTTGATAGCCGCTTTTACTTCGTCGAGGTTTTCCACCAGCAGCCGGCCATCAATTTCGTAGCCATCAAATCCCATCGCTTTGATGTATTCGAATTTTTCCATGATAGCGGTCGGGAAAAAGGCCTGGTTTTGTGTTGCGATTTTCATGATTTGCTGTCCTTAGCTTAAAAAGTGACGCCCATTTTGATACTGAGTTCCGGGTGCTGATCGACATACTTCATATAGCTTTCCGGGCTGGTGGTGAAGGTGACGACCGGGTCGATCAGATCTTCGCAATTGAGATAACCGTTCATCAGCAATTCCCAGCAGGTCTCTTCAATACGCTTGCGGCTCCAGCGCGGATAATCCGGGTTGGGTTCACTGCATGCGCGGGAGAAGACAATTTTGGCGTTGTTGAAGTGTGCCTCGCGACCAAGGTTGAAGCCCGCCGTAAACGGCTTGGCGAAGGCCACGTAGGAGATCGTTCCGCCGTAGGCGAGACCGCGCAGCGCAGATTGCAGCGCATCTGCAAATCCGCTGGTTTCGATGATCACATCCGCGCCCTGCTTGCCGGTCAGTTTCTTAATTTCCAGACCGACATCGGTACCGATTGGGTTCAGGCAGTGGTCTGCACCGTGACGGCGGGCGATCTCACAGCGATGTTCGATAAGATCGACACCAATAACCACTGACGCGCCGGCTTTTTTCGCCAGCTGAATCGCAATCTGACCAATCGCGCCCAACCCCACAACCACGACGAAATCCCCTACGCGGACGTTAGCATCACGCACGCCGCTCATGGCGAACTGCGCCGGATCGTAACAAACGGCGTTTTTCCAGGATGCGCCCTGCGGCATTTTGCGCAGCTTATAGTTGTTCACCGCGTTAACAATGACCATTTCCTGCAACGGGCCGTAGCAGCAGACGCTGTCGCCGATCTGGTATTCCGTCACGTCCGCACCACATTCGATGATGTCGCCGACGATCATGTTCCCCAGCTGGAATTTACCAAATTCGATACCGCGCGCTGCACCTTCTTCACGCGGGGTAAACATCTGCCACTCCGCGTTGAACTCTTCATCGATGAACGGGCTTGCCGCGCGGAAATCCACGACTTCAGTACCGTGTTTCGGGGCGCCATAACGGGCACGAATCTTCACCTCGTGTGCTGCAACAGGACGATCTTCGTATTCCACCAGCGCCGCTACACGAGGCGCTGTCGCAACTAATTTTTTCATGACTGACTCCTTGTTAAAATCGGCCGCCTCAGCCCTTCACGCCGCCGGCGGTCAAACCACTTTTAATGAAACGTTCAGACAGGGCATACATAATGACGACCGGAAGTGCCGTTACCAGCGATGCAGCCATCATGCGACCCCAGATGTAATCTGGCGTACTGAAGAGCGTGTTCAGCCCGACCGGCAACGTGAAGTTGCTGGCGCTGGACAGGAAAATGGAGGCGAACAGATAGTCATTCCACGCCACCATGAAGCAGTAGACAAAGACCGACACCAGACCCGAGATCGCCAGCGGCACGGTGATGCGGAAGATGATTTGCAGGCGGTTCAGGCCGTCCATCATCGCGGCTTCTTCGATTTCGTCCGGGATGGTGTCGAAATAGCTGCGCAGCATAAAGACCGCGGTAGGCAACGTCTGCGTCACCATGGTGATGATCAGCGCCAGTTCGGTGTCATAAATGCCGAGCGCGGTGATGATTTTGAACAGCGGCACCACCAGCAGGATCCCGGAGAACATATAGACGGTGTAGAAGCTCGCATTGATCGTCGTGCGCCCTTTAAAGCGCAATTTGGATAACGCATACGCGCCCAGCGTGCCGAGAAACACCGCAATGACCGAGGAGGTCAGCGACACCACCATGCTGTTACGAAAGTAATCCACAAACGGGAAAATCAGCGGGTTAAAGATGTCGATGTAGTGCTGTAGCGTCCACTCCTGCGGCAGAATGGTCGGGTGCAGCGAGATCGCCTCTTTCGCGCTTTTGAACGACGTCATCAACATCACAAAAAATGGAAACAGCGTGATAATCAGAAATAGCGCCAGTCCCAGATAAAAACCGATACGGCCCAGAACGCGTTTATTTGTTGCCATTGAGGTTTACCCTTTTTCTGGTCAGCAGAATGACAGCGAAGATGATCACAAACAGCACAACGGAAATGGCGGCTGCTTTACCCAGGTCATTGAACGCAAAGGCGGTTTTGTAGAGATATACGCCCAGAATGTCGACCTTGGTGGTGAGCAGATAAACATCCGCAAACATGTAGAACATCCAGATGGTTCGCAGCGTGACCACCGTGGCCAGCACCGGCATGATGGCGGGCAACGTCACGATACGAAAACGCTGCCAGGCATTTGCTCCGTCCATCTCTGCCGCTTCGTACAATGATTTATCAATGGTCTGTAAAATCGCGAGGAACGAGATAAAGGCGTACGGGAAGTAACGCCAGATGGCGAACAGCACAACCAGGACAAAACTGCTGCCAGGATTATCGAACCACAGCGGCGCCTGATCGTAGAGATGCAGCAGATCAACGCCCAGATAGTTCACAATCCCGTAGCCGTTGTTGAACATGTATTTCCAGGCAAATACCAGTGAAATAGACGGCGTCACGTAGGACAGAATCACCAGTGAACGTGCCGTTTTCCGCATGCGGAATTCACGGTTAAAGAAGATCGCTACGGCCAGTCCCAGCCCGGTGCTGCCGAGCACGACCAGCGCCGTATACCAGAACGTCATCCACAGGGAGTGCCAGAACGCAGCATCGCCCAGAATGCGAATGTAGTTATCCAGGCCGACGAACACCGCATCAATACGCGGGTTCAGCGGTAAACGTAAAAAACTGATTTCAATGTTGGAAATCATTGGCCAGGCCACCAGGCACCCCAGCAAAATCAGGCTGGGGGCCAACAGCAGCATGGCGAAAGGCATATCTGAACGACCAGAAAACAACGTCTTCATAATTCCCTTCGCAAAGCGCTCCTATCGTTGTGATATCAGGTCAGTCAGTTTCTTCTGGCTGTTGCTTAACGTCGCATTGAGATCTTTTTGTCCCACCGTCACGTTATGCACCATGGAACTGATAATGCCGGACCCGGTAACATCTCCCATGCGGGTAAAGTTTTTGTCGCCTACGGCGCCAAATACCTGGACGTTCGGGAACTGCGCAATCAGCTCGTAAGGCAGTTGGCCAAAGGCTTTGATCACGTCGTTGTTTTTCCAGCTATCAGTGCCCACCACGAGTTTGTTCACCGGTAGCGCCGCGCCAGGGGACATCATCACCCAGTCAGACGCGTTTTGAGCCTGCTCCATCCAGGTCACAAACTTTTCTGCCGCCTGCGTTTCCTCTTCGGTCTGGCCGGTCGTGATCGTCAACGAGGTGATCATGCCGTACACGGCTGATGATTTTTCCGTCGGGACCACGAACCCCAGGTTGGCCGGATTGCCATCTTTGTAGACCGCGGGCAGGATATAGGTGGAGTAAACGGCCATAGGCGCAGAGCCGTTCATGAAGGCGTCTTTGATCTCCATGACATCATTGGAGCCCGGCATGGTGTTCGCGGCCAGTGCCCGATAAAACGCCAGCGCTTTCGACATTTCAGGGGTATCGATTTTCACGTTGCCGTTTGCATCAAAGACGTTGGCTCCGCCTGACAACGCAAACTGCGAGAAGGCCTGCTCCGTCATGACGCTTTCTGCGGTTGGAAGCGCGATACCGTAATGTTTTTTCGCCGGTTCGTTGAGCGCCTGACTGGCTTTCAGCAGTTGCTCCCAGTTGTGCGGTTCTTCGATTCCCGCTGCCGCGAGCGCATCTTTGTGATACCAGACGCCGGACAGCCACGCGCTAACCGGCACCCCCGTCCATGCCTTGCCGTCTTCGGTGCGAACAACGCGTAAAATACCGTCGTAAAAGGTATCTTCTCCGACGGCTTTAATCGCGTTGCCGATCGCGTCACGGTCCAGCAGTTGCTCTTTATCCATGACTTTGGCGTAGTCATGGCTGACTTCAATCACTTCCGGCAGCGCGCCGGTACGGGCCAACGTAATGACCTTGGTGTTATAGGCATCTTCCTCAACGGGGACCTGTTTCACCGTAATAGTCGGGTTTTCTTTCTCGAATTTTTCGATCAGTTTCGTAATAACTGCCTGACGCTCCTGTTCTACCGACGAGTGCATAAACTCAATGGTGACCTGAGATGCTTTATCGTCCTTACAGCCTGATAACAGGGCGCACGAAACCAGTGCTGATAACAGCACAATTTTGGGCATTTTCATTTTAGGGTCCTTTTTAGTTTTCTTTAATCCACATTACCTGCCATGGATTGAGGGTCAGTTCCGTACCGCTAATATCTTGTCCTGAGAGTAATTCCCTACCAAAGAGCGTTTGTCCATAAACGGTCTGCATTTTATTGCTAAAATTAAATAATGCTGTCATTCGCTCGCCATTTTCAGCAACACGAACAATTTTAAGAATATGTTCACCGATTGCGTCAAAAATAGCCTGACTATCCGGATGGAACGCACGCTCGCCGCGACGAACAGCAATAAGCTCACTCAAACGAGAATAAATCTGATAACGTATACTCTTATTATTATTAAGCTCCCGATCAACCTGACCTGCGGTGTATTTCTTCCTGTTTATCGCGCGATTATATCCGAGACGTTCGACACCTTCATAATCGTTACGCGAACCAAGAATGCTTTGAATATATACAGCCGGTACGCCAGGAAAACTTAACAACACAGCATGCGCCAGGATGAACCGCGCAATGCGCTCATCATCTGAGCTGTCTCGCAAACTCAACGCATCAAGATAGGTGACATTAATTTCATAGGGGCTTCGCGTTCCGTCAGGATTATTTTTCCAGTTGACCAGCGCGCCTTCCTGCTGAAGCTTTTCGACCAGCGAGAGGATCTCTGATTCCGGAAGGATGCCGCGTAACGGGTTCAATCCGATACCATCATGTGAAGCCAGGAAATTAAACCAGGTGGTGTAAGTTGAAGGCAGCGCCAGCGAGCCCGCCCACCGGCACAGGGCTTTAACATCCTGACGATGAACGGCGTGCAGCACCAGCGGTGGTAAGGAAAACTGATAGACCATCTGGGCTTCATTTTCACCATCACCGAAGTAAGAGATATTGTCTTTGTGGGGAACATTTGTCTCAGTGATGATCACCGTTCCAGGCGCCACGGCGTCCGTAATGGCGCGGAAAAGCTGGATAAGGCAATGGGTTTGTTCCAGATGGATACAGGTGGTTCCCGGGATCTTCCACATAAACCCGACCGCATCCAGACGGATATAACGCGCCCCTTCCATGAGGTAATGGAGCAGAACGTCAACCATGGCAATCAGCACCTGCGGCGAGGCGAAATTGAGATCGATCTGGTCATCGCTGAATGTGGTCCACAGATGACGAACGCTGCCATCATTAAGCGTGAACGGCGTCAGCAGCGGTAATGCGCGGGGACGCGTCACCGCCGATAAATCGGTTTCGGGATCGACAGAAATAAAGAAATCTTCGTAGCCCGGCTTCTGCGCCAGATAATTAGCAAACCATTCGCTTTTCGCTGACATATGGTTGCAAACGAAGTCAAACATTAAGCTGGCAGACTGTTTTAATTCCGCGACATCTCGCCAGGTTCCGGTTTCAGGTGCAACTTCGTGATAATCAATAACGGAAAATCCATCATCCGACGACCACGGATAAAACGGTAACAGATGGACATGAGAAAACGTGCGAGAAAGCCATTCATTATAGAAACGGGTAAATACCGGCAACGCTTTCTCCCCTTTCGCGGAGAACTGATCGGCATAGGTAATCAGCACAACGTCTTTTTCATCCCAGCCTGACTTACGCTTTTCCGTAATATTAACCGCCGCCTTTTCAAGCTTAGTTAATAACACGTTAAGGTGTGCATCTGAAAATGATTCACCGTAAATATGATTGATAAGTTTTTTAATTTTTGCGTTCACATTATTTTCCATGGTAGCGGTCCCACGGATTGGCAATCTACTCCCATGTAAAATATCTGTCAACGGACCCGGGGGCAGAAAGCGGCAATCTCAGCGCAGCGCAACGCATTATTGTGAGCTGCCGCAAAGAAAGCAGAAAAGCATAAGAAACGCAGAAGGGAAAGTCATGCCCCTTCTCTGGGCGAGAAAGGGCTTATGCGGGAGGAACTAGCGTGACAGGTAGCGCCGGGAAACGCGTTTTGCCAGCTTCTGTAACAACGGCTCCAGAGCGACCGCCAGCATCATTCTGACCGGCTTGCGGGCAACAGACTTGATCGCCCAACCCGCCACACCGGCCGGGCCATAACGTAACGCCGTCATCAGAACCAGTTTACCTGCGATTTTCAGGCCGGGTTTTACCTTCTGACCGGCCTGTTGCCAGTTTTGTTTCATGTAAGTTCTCTCTTAAAGCTGACGAAAACGACTTCTCAGCGTAAAGGTATCGGAGGTGACATAACGTTCCATCTCGCGCAATCGCTTCTCCCCTGCGCTCAGCTGTTCATCCACCGCGTTCAGGAGATCGCTGCTGGTTGGCGTGTTCTCCGCATCCAGCTCACCTTCCGGCATAGGATCGAGTACAAACGACAGAATGATGTATGCCACCAGTGTAATAAAGGCCAGGCCGAAGAAAATCGACAATACCGTGACCACACGCACCAGTTTTACCGGAACATCCAGATAGTGCGCCAGCCCGGCGCAAACACCCCGAACCATGCCCTGCTGTGGGATCCGCCACAGTTTTTTATTCAGATTCAGTCCAGCCATTACCGTTCCCTCCAGTTCGGGTGTTCCGCGTCCAGGATCGCTTCCAGCGCCTGAATACGTTCGCGCATTTTATTTGCCTCGGCAGAGAGCTGCGCCAGCCGCTGTTGTTCACTCTGCGACAGCTCACCGCGTGAAGAGCGGTTGCTGTAGTGCAGCCATAACCAGATGGGCAGAACAAACAGCACGAAAATGGTCAGGGGTATAGCCAGAAAAAGCGCGCTCATGTGTACTCCTTGTCTTACGATGCGGCACGCTCAGGTGCCGCAGGAATTATTATTGGTTGTCTTGTTTCATTTTGGCTTTCAGCGCAGCCAGTTGCTCGCTAATTTCATCATCGGCCTTCAGGTCAGCAAACTGCTGATCGAGGGTTTTCTGTTTACCGATGCTGTGGCTCTCGGCTTCCGCTTCCATGTGGTCGATACGACGTTCAAACGATTCGAAACGGGCCATCGCTTCATCCAGCTTGCCGCTGTCCAGCTGGCGACGCACGTCGCGGGACGAGCTTGCAGCCTGGTGGCGCAGCGCCAGCGCCTGTTGACGTGCACGGGTTTCGCTGAGTTTGTTTTCAAGCTCACCAATCTCTTTCTTCATACGCGCCAGAGTATCATCCACCAGCGTCACTTCGTGTTCCAGCGTGGCAACCATGTCGGTCAGCTTCTGCTTCTCAATCAGCGCAGCGCGAGCTAGATCTTCTTTATCTTTACGCAGCGCCAGTTCCGCTTTTTCCTGCCATTCGTTAAGCTGGGCAGTTGCCTGCTCGATACGACGCGTTAACTGCTTTTTCTCTGCCAGCGCGCGGGCGGAGGTGGAGCGTACTTCAACCAGCGTGTCTTCCATCTCCTGAATCATCAGGCGCACCAGCTTCTGCGGATCTTCCGCTTTCTCCAGCAGCGAGTTGATGTTGGCGTTCACGATGTCGGCAAAACGAGAAAAAATACCCATAATTCAATCCTCATAGTTCTGTTATCGGGCGATGCCCTGCTGAGTAGTTAATACAAATCCCATGCCAACTTTTTATCTTATTGATTTTACTGAGTGTGATTGATATTTATCCAGCCAGCGGCTATTCTCACCTGGTGAATATCACTAAGGAGTGGTTAATTTCATCATGGCTGAATATAAAGATAATTTGCTTGGCGAGGCCAACAGCTTCCTGGAAGTGCTTGAACAGGTATCGCGCCTCGCGCCGCTGAATAAACCGGTGCTGATTATCGGTGAGCGCGGAACAGGTAAAGAACTTATCGCTAACCGCCTGCACTTTCTGTCTGGCCGCTGGGACGGCCCTTTTATTTCCCTTAACTGCGCGGCGCTGAATGAAAACCTGCTCGACACCGAGCTGTTTGGTCATGAAGCTGGCGCCTTCACCGGCGCACAAAAACGCCATCCCGGACGCTTTGAGCGCGCCGATGGCGGAACGCTCTTTCTCGACGAGCTGGCGACCGCACCAATGCTGGTGCAGGAAAAGCTGCTGCGCGTCATTGAGTACGGTGAACTGGAACGCGTTGGCGGCAGTCAGCCCCTCCAGGTCAACGTTCGCCTGGTATGCGCCACCAACGCCGACCTGCCCGCGATGGTGGCTGAGGACAAATTCCGCGCCGACCTGCTGGACAGGCTGGCTTTCGATGTTGTACAGCTGCCGCCGCTGCGGGAACGGCGCAGCGATATCATGCTGCTGGCCGATCAGTTTGCCATTCAGATGTGCCGGGAACTGGGTCTGCCTCTCTTTCCGGGCTTCAGCGAACGGGCCACCGGGACCCTGCTCGGTTACCACTGGCCGGGCAATATTCGTGAACTGAAAAACGTGGTGGAACGGTCCGTTTACCGGCATGGCAGCAGCGAGACCGAACTGGACAACATTATTCTCGATCCGTTTCGGCGTGAGGATAAACAGCCCCCGGCTCCGGCGACGCGCCAGCAGGCTCCGGCGTTGCCGCTCGATTTACGCCAGTTCCAGCATCAG
Organism: Enterobacter cloacae complex sp. S2; assembly: GCF_015159675.1. Classification (NCBI taxonomy): domain Bacteria; kingdom Pseudomonadati; phylum Pseudomonadota; class Gammaproteobacteria; order Enterobacterales; family Enterobacteriaceae; genus Enterobacter; species Enterobacter cloacae complex sp. S2. The sequence continues at coordinate 63,601 of NZ_JADDTS010000028.1, read as the reverse complement.
CAGGAGCAACAGCTGCTTGAGCAGAGCCTGAAAGAGGCGAAATATAATCAGAAACGGGCGGCTGAACTGCTGGGCCTGACCTACCATCAGTTAAGGGCATTGCTCAAAAAACATCAAATGCGCTGACATTATCAGCACTTACCCCCAGACATTTTTACGAAGCAGGCGTAAGTGCGATACACTTTGCAGATCGAATCTAAAAACCTTAAAAACTATGCGCCTGGTTTTATCGTCCCTGTTTGCACTCGGTTTGTTCAGCAATCTGGCCTTTGCTGCGCCCGATCGCGCTGTGCCTCCTGATATCCGTGATAGTGGTTTCGTCTACTGCGTCAGCGGGCAAGTTGATATTTTTAATCCGCAAAAAGCGGGGAGCGGCCTGATTGTCGATACGCTGGCCGCACAGCTCTACGATCGCCTGCTCGACGTCGATCCTTATACCTATCGGCTGGTTCCGGAGCTTGCTGAAAGTTGGGAAGTGCTTGATAACGGCGCCACATACCGCTTTCGTCTACGCGATGATGTCGCATTTCAGCACACCCCGTGGTTTACCCCAACCCGTAAGCTCAACGCGGATGACGTGGTTTTCACCTTCCAGCGCATATTCAACCGCAATCATCCGTGGCATAACGTTAATGGCGGGAACTTCCCCTATTTCGACAGTCTGCAATTCGCGGACTCGGTCAAAAGCGTTCGCAAACTGGATAACCGTACGGTTGAGTTTCGTCTGAATCGCCCGGATGCCTCCTTCCTCTGGCATCTGGCGACGCACTACGCCTCGGTCATGTCAGCCGAATACGCGGATCAGCTGACGAAAAAGGATCGTCAGGAACGTCTCGATCGTGAGCCTGTGGGCACCGGTCCGTTCCAGTTAGCAGAGTACCGCGCCGGACAATACATTCGCCTGCAACGCCACGATCGTTTCTGGCGCGGCAAGCCGCTGATGCCGCAGGTTATTGTTGATCTGGGTTCAGGTGGAACAGGCCGACTCTCCAAACTGCTGACCGGCGAGTGCGACGTGCTTGCCTGGCCTGCGGCCAGCCAGTTGACCATTTTGCGCGACGACCCACGCCTGCGCCTGACCCTGCGCCCGGGCATGAACATCGCTTATCTGGCGTTTAACACCGATAAGCCGCCGCTGAATAATCCGGCCGTGCGCCATGCGCTGGCGTTAGCGATCAACAATCAGCGTCTGATGCAGTCGATTTACTACGGTACCGCGGAAACCGCCGCCTCTATTCTTCCGCGCGCCTCCTGGGCCTATGACGGCGAGGCGAAGATTACGGAATATAATCCGGCGAAAGCGCGCGAACAGCTTAAAGCGCTGGGGGCAGAAAACCTGACGCTACAGCTGTGGGTGCCCACCAGCTCTCAGGCGTGGAACCCCAGCCCGCTGAAAACGGCTGAGCTGTTGCAGGCTGATATGGCGCAGGTGGGCGTTAAGGTGATCATCGTGCCTGTCGAAGGCCGTTTCCAGGAGGCGCGTCTGATGGACATGAATCACGACTTAACGCTGGCTGGCTGGTCCACCGACAGTAACGACCCGGACAGCTTCTTCCGTCCGCTGCTGAGCTGTGCGGCAATCAACTCCCAGACCAACTACGCCCACTGGTGTAACCGGGAATTTGATGCCGTGCTGCAAAAAGCGCTGGCGTCTCAACAGCTTGCCTCACGCATTGAGGCCTACGATGAAGCGCAAAATATTCTGGCCAGAGAACTTCCCGTGTTGCCGCTTGCCTCTTCCCTGCGCCTCCAGGCCTACCGTTACGATATTAAAGGGCTGGTACTCAGCCCGTTTGGTAACGCCTCCTTCGCGGGCGTGACCCGTGAGAAAGAACAAGAGGTGAAGAAACCATGATTATATTTACCTTGCGTCGGCTGCTGTTACTGCTGGTGACCCTGTTCTTCCTGACCTTTGTCGGCTTTAGCCTGAGCTACTTTACGCCGCACGCCCCGCTTCAGGGCTCATCTCTCTGGGACGCCTGGCTGTTCTGGTTTAATGGCCTGCTGCACTGGGATTTTGGCGTGTCCAGCATCAACGGACAGCTCATCTCCGAACAGCTGAAAGTGGTTTTCCCGGCCACCATGGAGCTGTGTATACTCGCCTTTGGCTTTGCCCTCATGGTGGGGATCCCGGTGGGAATGCTGGCGGGAATTTATCGTAATAAATGGCAGGATAAATTTATTAGCGCGCTTGCCTTAATTGGCTTTTCCATCCCTGTTTTCTGGCTGGCGCTGCTGCTTACCCTCTTCTTCTCACTGACGTTAGGCTGGCTGCCGGTATCTGGCCGTTTTGACCTGCTGTATAACGTGCAAACGGTTAGCGGCTTCGCCATCGTTGACGCCTGGCTTTCTGATTCAGTCTGGCGCGACGAAATGATCGTGAGTGCGCTGCGCCACATGGTGCTGCCGGTGCTTACGCTGGCCGTCGCGCCGACGACCGAAGTGATCCGCCTGATGCGCATCAGCACTATCGACGTCTTCGATCAAAACTATGTGAAAGCCGCCGCCACGCGCGGACTGTCTCGCCTGACGATTTTACGTCGCCATGTGCTGCACAATGCGTTGCCCCCCGTAATCCCACGTCTTGGGCTGCAATTCTCAACCATGCTGACGCTGGCAATGATCACCGAGATGGTTTTCAGCTGGCCGGGCCTTGGGCGCTGGATGATCAACGCCATTCGCCAGCAGGATTACGCGGCGATCTCCGCCGGCGTGATGGTGATTGGCTCGCTGGTCATTATTGTTAACGTTATTTCCGATATCTTGGGTGCCATGGCCAACCCATTGAAGCATAAGGAATGGTATGCCTTACGATAACGTCTACAGCGAAAAGCGCACGCGCGGTGCGCTACGCACCGTGTGGCGTAATTTTTACGGCGACACCACGGCGATGATCGGCTTTTACGGCTGCATTGGCCTCGTGTTGCTGTGCGTTTTGGGTTCGTGGTTTGCACCGTATGGCATCGATCAGCAGTTCCTTGGCTATCAGCTTTTACCGCCGTCGTGGTCGCGCTACGGGGAGGTTTCGTTCTTCCTGGGGACTGACGATCTCGGACGCGACGTGCTAAGTCGTTTGCTGAGCGGCGCCGCACCGACGGTAGGCGGCGCGTTCGTGGTCACCCTGGCTGCCGCAATCTGCGGCCTGGCGCTGGGCATTTTTGCCGGCTCAACCCACGGGCTGCGGTCGGCCGTGCTTAACCATATTCTTGATACCCTGCTCTCTATTCCTTCGCTGCTGCTGGCGATTATCGTCGTGGCCTTCGCGGGGCCGCACCTCACCCATGCGATGTTCGCCGTCTGGCTGGCCATTCTGCCGCGCATGGTGCGCTCGGTTTACAGCCTGGTTCACGACGAGCTGGAGAAAGAGTATGTCGTTGCCGCCCGCCTGGATGGCGCCACCACGTTTAATATTTTGTGGTTTGCCGTGCTGCCTAACATTGCCGCCGGGCTGGTGACGGAGATCACCCGCGCCCTGTCGATGGCGATTCTGGATATCGCAGCGCTGGGCTTCCTGGACCTTGGCGCGCAGCTCCCCTCCCCGGAATGGGGCGCCATGCTCGGCGATGCGCTGGAGCTGATTTACGTTGCGCCGTGGACGGTCATGCTGCCGGGCGCGGCCATCATGGTGAGCGTGCTGCTCGTTAACCTGCTGGGCGACGGGATCCGCCGCGCAATCAATGCGGGGGTGCAATAATGCCGTTACTCGATATCCGCAACCTCACGATCGAAATTAAAACGGGCGAAGGCTGGGTCAAGGCCGTGGATCGCATCAGTATTACGCTTGCAGAGGGCGAAATCCGCGGGCTGGTGGGCGAATCGGGTTCAGGGAAAAGTCTGATCGCCAAGGCCATTTGCGGCGTGGCGAAGGACAACTGGCGGGTGACCGCCGATCGTATGCGCTTCGACGACATCGATCTGTTGCGTCTCTCCCCGCGCGAACGCCGTAAACTGGTGGGCCATAACGTCTCGATGATTTTCCAGGAGCCGCAATCCTGTCTCGATCCGTCCGAGCGCGTCGGGAAACAGCTGATGCAGAACATCCCCGGGTGGACCTATAAAGGCCGCTGGTGGCAGCGTTTCGGCTGGCGTAAACGCCGTGCCATTGAGCTGTTGCACCGTGTCGGGATCAAAGACCATAAAGACGCGATGCGCAGTTTCCCCTACGAACTGACCGACGGTGAATGCCAGAAAGTGATGATTGCCATCGCCCTGGCGAATCAGCCGCGTCTGCTGATTGCGGACGAACCAACGAACGCGATGGAGCCAACCACCCAGGCCCAGATTTTCCGCCTGCTCACGCGTCTGAACCAGAATAACAACACCACCATTTTGTTGATCAGCCACGACCTGCAAATGCTGAGCAAGTGGGCGGATAAAATTGACGTAATGTATTGCGGCCAGACGGTAGAAACCGCGCCAAGCGAAGACCTGGTGACGACGCCGCATCATCCCTACACGCAGGCGCTGATCAGGGCGATCCCGGACTTTGGCAGCGCGATGCCGCACAAAAGCCGTCTGAATACGCTGCCTGGCGCGATACCGCTGCTGGAATCGCTGCCCATTGGCTGCCGTCTGGGTCCGCGTTGCCCGTATGCTCAGCGCAAATGCATCGAAACACCGCGCCTGACAGGGCCGAAAAATCATCTGTTTGCCTGTCATTTCCCGCTGAACATGGAGAGAGAGTGAAATGGTCGAAACCTTACTGGAAGTACGTAACCTGAGTAAGACCTTTCGCTATCGCACCGGCCTGTTTCACCGTCAGACCGTCGAGGCTGTTAAACCCCTGAGCTTTACGCTGCGCGAAAAGCAGACGCTGGCGATTATCGGTGAAAACGGCTCGGGCAAATCGACCCTGGCAAAAATGCTCGCGGGTATGGTCGAGCCGAGCGGCGGTGAAATACTGATTGACGATCATCCTCTGGAATTTGGGGACTACTCTTTTCGCAGTCAGCGCATCCGGATGATTTTTCAGGATCCGTCGACGTCCCTGAACCCGCGCCAGCGTATTTCCCAGATCCTGGATTTCCCGCTGCGGTTGAATACCGACCTGGAGCCGGAAGCGCGTCGCAAACGGATTGTCGAAACCCTGCGTCTGGTAGGCCTCCTGCCCGACCATGTCAGCTATTACCCGCACATGCTGGCCCCTGGCCAAAAACAGCGTCTCGGTCTGGCCCGCGCGCTGATCCTGCGCCCGAAGGTCATCATCGCCGACGAAGCGCTGGCGTCGCTGGATATGTCGATGCGTTCGCAGCTCATTAACCTGATGCTGGAATTACAGGAAAAGCAGGGGATCTCGTATATTTACGTGACTCAGCACCTGGGCATGATGAAGCACATCAGCGACCAGGTGCTGGTGATGCACCAGGGAGAAGTTGTCGAGCGCGGCAGTACCGCTGACGTACTGGCCTCCCCGCTCCATGACCTGACGAAACGCCTGATTGCCGGACACTTTGGTGAAGCGTTGACGGCGGACGCGTGGCGTAAAGATCGTTAGCCGCTGCGTAACCCGCTTGCCAGCAGAGTAAACACCTCTATGGCATGCGGGAGGGTCTTCTGCGGTTCTTCACTCGCGGCAATCAGCAGAGCCGCATTCAGAGCAGCGCCATTCAGCAGATGGGCTGCGACTCTGGCATCCATCTTTTTGATTACGTTGCACTCCATCATTTTTTCGATGGTCTGACGGGTCGACTCAAGGCAGCTGTTCTGGCTGGGCCATTGCGCCGGGTCGCCCAGAACAGCCGGGCCGTCAAGGAGGACGATACGCTGAACTTCCGGAACGAGCGCCATTTTGATATAGGCGATGCCCTCCGCCAGCAGTCGCTCCCAGTCATCTTCGGCGGCGGCGGCAATCGCTTTTGCGTTTGCTGCCATTTCGCTGTCTATCTGCGCGACCACCGCCGCCAGTAATCCCTTCTTGTCGTTGAAATTATGATATAGCGCGCCGCGTGTTAACCCCACGCTTGCCGTGAGTTCATCCATTGACGCTGCGGCATAGCCTTTTTCAGCAAATGCCTTCCGCGCCGCCCGAATCATTTTCTCGCGATTTTCCTGGGCCGTTTCAGCGCGACGTTTTGTAACCATGGGACTTCCTTCATTAAGCGGTAATTATAATTTGACATACGCGGCGTATGTGGCTTACATTTTTGACATACATCGCGTATGTTACTTCTACTGCGCAACCACAACAATACCCCTGACAGAAAAGGAAAAGCCATGCATCCACGTGATCCCGTCTTCCCGACTAATCGCCATGCCCTCTATGAAGAGCATGGCTATTCAGCTGCAATCCGCTCTGGCGATCTGTTATTTGTTTCCGGTCAGGTTGGCAGCCGCAGCGATGGCACACCTGAACCCGACTTCCCCGCTCAGGTGCAGCTGGCGTTCGATAATTTACGGGCGACTCTGGCAGCCGCAGGATGTACTTTTGACGATCTGATTGATGTCACGACGTTTCATACCGATCCTGAAAACCAGTTTCCCGTCATCATGGAGGCGAAAAAACTGGCATTTCCGCACGCTCCTTACCCAAACTGGACAGCAATAGGCGTTAACTGGCTTGCGGGTTTTGATTTCGAAATTAAGGTTATCGCCAGGATCCCCTCGTCAGCGAATTAAGATCCGGCTGTGCTCCGGGCAGTCTCTGGTTGGATGAGGCGAACCCCGCGTGCGGTGATATACTGCTGGGATACACACGAAACAGCCTGATGAAGAGACAGTTCGACCTCTTCCGTGAGCCCATTCACGGCGCAGGAGCGAGAAATATCGTGACACAAGGGGCTGTGAGTGGGCTATAATTTCGAGCTAATTTCGAATGATTTTGAAATACTGCCTGTAACGCTATGAATTACAAGGCAAAATAAGCAATGAATATAAGGATTAAAGCTATGGGTTTTCTTTCCGGTAAGCGCATTCTGGTGACTGGCGTTGCCAGCAAACTGTCCATCGCATACGGCATCGCACAGGCAATGCATCGCGAAGGCGCTGAGCTGGCGTTCACCTACCAGAACGACAAGCTGAAAGGCCGTGTTGAAGAATTTGCCGCGCAGCTGGGTTCCAGCATTGTTCTGGAATGTGACGTTGCACAAGACGAAAGCATTGATGGCATGTTTGCTGAACTGGCAAAAGCATGGCCGAAATTCGACGGTTTTGTTCACTCCATCGGCTTCGCTCCTGGCGACCAGCTGGACGGCGACTACGTGAACGCGGTTACCCGTGATGGCTTCAAAATCGCCCACGACATCAGCTCCTACAGCTTCGTTGCAATGGCAAAATCCTGCCGCGCGATGCTGAACCCGGGCGCAGCCCTGCTGACTCTGTCCTACCTCGGCGCAGAACGTGCTATCCCTAACTACAACGTTATGGGTCTGGCGAAAGCGTCTCTGGAAGCCAACGTGCGCTACATGGCGAACGCGATGGGTCCTGAAGGCGTGCGTGTTAACGCTATTTCTGCGGGTCCAATCCGAACCCTGGCCGCTTCCGGTATCAAAGATTTCCGTAAAATGCTGGCACACTGCGAAGCGGTTACCCCGATTCGTCGTACCGTTACCATCGAAGATGTGGGTAACTCTGCGGCATTCCTGTGCTCTGACCTTTCCGCGGGCATCTCCGGCGAAGTGGTTCACGTTGACGGCGGCTTCAACATCGCTGCAATGAATGAGCTGGAAATCAAATAAGCTTGTCACTCTCTTCCCGCCAGGGAAGAGAGTTTCCTCCCGCCCCGCCCATCGTTATTCCGTTCAGCTATTTGTTATCACCTAACAATATTTTTCCCCTCATCCGCCTTACGCCAGGATATTGATCGCCATTTTGAGATCAAGGAACGCCCATGGAACAACGCCGTTTTTCCGGCAAAGGCCACTGGTATCATGAAACCCAGTCGAATCATTCGCAGACGGACGTTCTGCCGCTGGTGCCCGAAGCCGCTAACGTCGACGACCGTTTTTTGCTCGATCTAGCCCTGCCCGATGACATTCTCGCAAGCTGTGCTGGTTGGCTTACGCCTGCCCGAACCCTGTGTCATCTTTTGTTCCCACTTGATACTCCCGTGAACCGTCTGCATACGCTCAGCGCCTACGACAGGCTGAGCACGGCATTAACGGTTGCCCAGGCGTGTGGCGTTCAGCGGCTCTGTAACCACTACGCTGCTCTGCTCGCCCCTCTTCCGGGGCCGGACTCCTCCCGGGAAAGCAATCGACGCCTTGCAGAAATTACCCAGTATGCCCGCCAGTTAGCCAGCTCACCCGATGTCATCGATGATAAAGCCCAAAACCAGCTTGATGAGGTTGGACTCACAACGTATGACATTGTGCTTATCAACCAGATCATCGGCTTTGTCGGTTTTCAGGCGCGAGTGGTCGCGGTATTTCAGGCATTGCTTGGCCATCCGGTACGCTGGCTGCCCGGGCATCACATTCAGCCCCATACGCTGCCGGTCAGCTTCAGCAGATGGACCGCCACGCTACCCGCGGTTGAGCTAAAATATGCCAGTGCGCTTCAGCTTGAGGCGCTCTCACGCTGGCAGGCGGAACCGGCGCTTGAAGCGCTTACTCCTGTGCTGTGTCATGAGCCGATGCTGCTTGATCTGACGGGCGAAATTCTGCTTAACCATCCGCGAAGTGAAGGCCCCGCGTCTTCGATGCTCTCAGCCGCTCGTGCGCTGCTTGTCGCCTCTCCGGATCGCTTTAGCGCCGCCCAGTTAACGCCCCTGACCGGGTCAGGTCTCTCGCCAGAGAAGGCCATCAACCTGCTTACCCGAGATGCATTTTATGGCTGGCTGGACCGTCTGCGCGTGGCGCTCGGCAAAGAGGAATAACCATACTCTTTACCTAAAGAGCGCTTGCTGTAGCAGTGAGATTCGCGTAAAACTGTCAGCCGCTCAATGGCTACGAAAATAGAACATTATGTTTCAGGACAACCCGCTGCTAGCGCAGCTTAAACAGCAACTGCATTCCCAGACGCCGCGTGCAGAAGGGGTCGTAAAAGCCACGGAAAAGGGCTTTGGCTTTCTTGAAGTTGACGGGCAGAAGAGCTACTTCATTCCGCCTCCTCAGATGAAGAAAGTGATGCATGGCGACCGCATTTCGGCCGTTATTCATACCGAAAAGGAACGAGAGTCTGCCGAGCCGGAAGCACTGATCGAACCTTTCCTGACCCGCTTTGTCGGGAAAGTGCATAAAAAAGACGATCGTCTTTCTGTCGTGCCGGACCATCCTCTCCTGAAAGATGCTATTCCGTGCCGCGCCGCGCGTGGCGTTGAGCATGATTTTGTTGAGGGTGACTGGGCGGTTGCTGAGATGCGCCGTCATCCTTTAAAAGGCGATCGCGGTTTCTACGCCGAGCTTACCCAATACATTACCTTCGGCGACGACCATTTCGTCCCATGGTGGGTGACGCTGGCGCGCCACAACCTCGAAAAAGAAGCGCCTGATGGCGTGGCGACTGAAATGCAGGACGAAGGTCTGGAACGTCGCGATCTGACGGCACTGGACTTTGTCACCATCGACAGCGCCAGCACCGAGGATATGGACGATGCGCTGTATGCCGAAGAGACAGCCGATGGCAAACTGCATCTGACCGTCGCAATTGCCGACCCTACCGCATGGATTGTCGAAGGCAGCAAGCTGGACGAGATGGCCAAAGTGCGCTCGTTCACCAACTACCTGCCGGGCTTTAACATTCCGATGTTGCCGCGTGAACTCTCTGACGATCTTTGCTCGCTGCGTGCGCACAAAGTACGTCCGGTGCTGGCCTGTCGGATGACCATTGCGGCTGACGGTACCATTGAAGAAGATATTGAATTCTTCGCCGCCACCATCGAATCCAAAGCCAAGCTGGCCTATGACGACGTGTCCGACTGGCTGGAGAACACGGGCAGCTGGAAACCCGAGTCCGACAACATTGCCGCACAAATTCGTCTGCTGCACCGCGTCTGCCTGAGCCGCAGCGAATGGCGTCAAACTCACGCGCTGGTCTTCAAAGATCGTCCGGACTACCGTTTTGTGCTGGGTGAAAAAGGTGAAGTGCTGAATATCGTCGCTGAGCCGCGCCGTATTGCCAACCGCATCGTTGAAGAAGCGATGATATCCGCCAACATTTGTGCCGCCCGCGTGCTGCGCGACAAATTAGGCTTTGGCATTTACAACGTGCACACCGGGTTTGATCCAGCGAACACCGAAGCGCTGGCTGCCCTGCTGAAAACCCATGACGTACACGTCGATCCTGAGGAAGTGCTGACCCTGCAAGGTTTCTGCAAACTGCGCCGCGAGCTGGACGCGCAGCCTTCAGGGTTCCTTGACAGCCGTATTCGCCGCTTCCAGTCCTTTGCGGAAATCAGCACCGAGCCAGGCCCGCACTTCGGCCTTGGCCTTGAGGCTTACGCGACCTGGACCTCCCCGATCCGTAAGTACGGCGACATGGTTAACCATCGTCTGCTGAAAGCGATCATCAAAGGGGAATCTGTTGCCCGCCCACAGGATGATACGACGTTGCAGATGGCAGAACGTCGCCGTCTCAACCGTATGGCGGAGCGTGATGTCGGCGACTGGTTATACGCGCGCTTCCTGAATGATAAGGCAGGGACTGACACCCGTTTCCCGGCTGAAATCATTGACATCAGCCGCGGCGGTATGCGCGTTCGTCTGGTGGATAATGGCGCCGTTGCCTTTATTCCTGCCCCGTTCCTGCATGCCGTTCGCGACGAACTGGTTTGTAGCCAGGAAAACGGGACCGTGCAAATTAAAGGCGAAACGGTTTACAAGGTCACTGACGTGATTGATGTCACCATCGCTGAAGTGCGCATGGAAACCCGCAGTATTATCGCGCGCCCTGTCGCCTGATAACCGCGTAAACTTCCGGCCGTTCCGTTAAGGGGTGGCCGGGAGTTCTCTTCTGTATTATCTCCCGCAAAATCATCGTTTTTTCTCACACTTTTCTGTTTCCCATCGCCACATTTCGCCAGAATTATCTACAGTAAAAGAGAGCCGTCATTGTCGACTGCAAATGAATAATTTGTGCGCTACTCAGCAGCCGCGGGAGAAAACGTGATGGACGATCTGGAGCAGAATTTGCTGTTTCGTTACATGGGTACGCATAGCCCCTGGTGGCGACTGACAGCAGACAGCAATGCTCTGCATCTTGCTGCCAGTGAAAGCGCTGACATCATTCAGGTGGTGGCGCTGGATGATGAGCAGGCCGCGCTGATCCGCCAGCTCACCGTGATAACCTCCAGCATTGCCATGACCCTGCCCTTGTACGGTGTGGACGTTCCCGTTCATCTTGTCGGCCGTAAAATTAACAAAAATGAGTGGGCAGGAACGGCATCAGCCTGGAACGATACCCCTTCCGTGGCGCGCGACCTGGCGCAGGGGCTCTCCTTCGCTGAACAGGTGGTTTCCGAGGCTAACTCCGTGATTGTGATCCTCGACCAGAACGGGAATATTCAGCGCTTCAACCGTTTAAGTGAAGAATATACGGGCCTGAAGGAACAGGAAGTTATCGGGCAAAACGTGTTCAAACTGTTTATGAGCCGTAGCGAAGCCGCGGCCTCCAAACGCAACATCACCGGTTTTTTTCGTAACGGCAGCTCGTACGAAGTTGAACGCTGGATCAAGACCCGCAAAGGGCAGCGCCTGTTTCTCTTCAGAAATAAATTTGTTCACAGCGGCAGCGGGAAAAATGAAATCTTCCTCATCTGTTCAGGTACCGATATAACCGAAGAGCGTCGGGCCCAGGAGCGCCTGCGCGTACTCGCCAATACGGATACGATTACCGGTTTGCCTAACCGAAACGCCATCCATGAGCTGATCTCTGATGCCATCACCGCTCGGGGTGACACCCAGGTAGGCGTGGTTTATCTCGATCTGGATAACTTTAAAAAAGTGAACGATGCCTATGGGCATATGTTTGGCGACCAGCTGCTACAGGCCGTTGCGCTGGCGATCCTGAGCTGCCTGGACGAAGGACAAACCCTGGCGCGCCTGGGTGGGGATGAATTTATCGTGCTAGCCACCGATACCTCGCAGGGCGCGCTGGAAGCCATGGCATCGCGCATACTGACCCGACTTCGTCAGCCTTTCCGCATCGGGCTGATAGAGGTTTACACCGGCTGCTCGCTGGGCATCGCGCTTGCGCCCCAGCACGGTAACGATCGCGAAAGCGTCATTCGTAATGCCGACACCGCCATGTACACCGCCAAAGAAAATGGCCGGGGCAAATTCTGCGTCTTCTCGCCAGAGATGAACCAGCGCGTATTTGAATACCTGTGGCTGGATACCAACCTGCGTAAAGCGCTGGATAACGATCAGCTGTTAATCCACTACCAGCCCAAAATAACCTGGCGCGGCGAAGTCAGAAGTCTGGAGGCGCTGGTGCGCTGGCAGTCCCCAGAGCGTGGCCTGATCCCGCCGATGGAGTTTATCTCCTATGCTGAGGAGTCAGGGCTGATTGTGCCCCTGGGCCGCTGGGTTATGCTTGATGTGGTGCGCCAGGTGGCAAAATGGCGCGACAAGGGGATCAACCTTCGCGTCGCGGTCAACGTCTCCGCCCGTCAGCTGGCGGACCAGACCATCTTCAGCGACCTGAAGCAGGCGCTGAAAGACCTGAATTTTGAATACTGCCCGATTGACGTGGAATTGACCGAAAGCTGTCTCATTGAAAATGAAGAGCTGGCCCTGTCAGTGATCCAGCAGTTTAGCCGCCTGGGAGCGCAAATTCACCTGGATGACTTTGGTACGGGGTACTCTTCCCTGTCGCAGCTGGCGCGCTTCCCTATCGATGCCATTAAGCTTGACCAGTCTTTCGTGCGGGACATTCATAAGCAGTCTATTTCACAGTCGCTGGTGCGTGCGATAGTCGCCGTGGCGCAGGCGTTAAATTTGCAGGTCATTGCTGAAGGGGTGGAAAGTGCAAAAGAAGACGCCTTTCTGACGAAGAATGGCGTCAACGAACGGCAGGGTTATCTTTTTGCTAAGCCCATGCCCGCTGCCGCATTCGAGCGATGGCTAAAGCGCTATCAGGCCAGAAATGTCCGTTAGCTGGCTTTGCGTAAGCCCGTCGCCTGATGGCGATTTTGCAGCATAACCAGCCGCTCCATGTAGGCGATATCCTTCGGTTCAAGGCAGAAGGCGGCATCAACCCAATCCTCGGTAATGTCCATCAGCTCGCTTCGCGGAAGTGGCAGCACGCGCGTACGTGCACGCAGCATGGCCCTTACGCCGTTGAGCTTCGGCTGTAGCGTGTCGATAAACGTCCGCACCGAAACATAGCTCTGTAACGGCTCGAATAAGAGATCCACAAGACCATACTGCTCATACCATTCCGCCGTATGCGTCTCACCTTTGTAGATCAGCGCCTCCGCCATTTTCATGCCGGCGCGACGCGCCACGAGTGAATAGCCGCCCATGCCCGGGAACAGATTGAACGCGATTTCCGGAAAGCCTAATCGGGCATCGCGCTGGGCCAGAATGAAATGATGCGCCAGCGCGGCTTCAAACCCGCCCCCTAACGCGCTTCCTTCCACCATAGCCAGCGTGACAGCACCGGTATCAAACCCTCGCGAGGCGGCATGAACGCAGTCCACACAGGCCCGGGCATAGGCGCGTAACGCTTCGCGTCGATTGTTTTTGATGCACTCAACGAAGAACTGTAAATCACCGCCGGTATTGTAGATGTCGGGGACCAGCGATCCGGTGACCCAAAAATCAACGACAAATCCGGACTCTCGAACCAGCCAGGAGAGATTCATGATCTCCTCGATCAGCGCATGATTGAAGCAAGGCCGTGGCGTGGCACGTAACATCATCCACACCGTACGCCGTTCGGCCTCATAATAAGCCGCCAGTTGAGTGAATCGTTCAGCATCAGTAAACAATGTGCAGGTTGTCTGGTTGATAACTGTCATAGTCGAATTCCTCTTATAAAAAAGCGCGTTGCGCGCAGTTTTAGACTAATCCACCCCTACAACCCGCAGCATACGGGGGCCAAATTTATCACTTTCATTTATGAACTTTGGTTATTGCATTTTTTACCTTCTCTTTTGAATCAATTTTCTGCATCATTGATAATATTAACTTTTCGCTTCAGGGTGAGCTTATGTCTAACATTGATGCAACAGCCGTGGCACAGCGTATTGATACTGTGCTGGATATTCTTGTCGCAGGCGATTATCACTCTGCTATCCGTAACCTTGAAATCCTCAAGTCTGAACTGCTGGCTGAGAACGGCGCTGATAACGCTCCAGAATCCACTCAACCTAAAGCCCCGTGGGAAGTGTAGCCACGTCGTTTCCGCCCTTGCCTTTTAAATGGATGCTATGAATTCCCGACAACAAATCATTTTGCAGATGGTGATCGATCAGGGACGCGTAAGCGTGGTCGATCTCGCTAAAGCCACCGGCGTTTCTGAAGTCACCATTCGTCAGGATCTGAATCTGCTGGAAAAACAGAGCTACCTGCGGCGTGCGCACGGTTATGCCGTTCCACTGGACAGCGACGACGTCGAAACCCGCATGATGAACAATTATGCGCTCAAGCGGGAGCTGGCGGAGTTTGCTGCATCCTTAGTGAATAGCGGTGAGACCGTCTTTATTGAAAATGGCAGCAGTAACGCCCTTCTGGCGCGCACGCTCGCCGATCAAAAAGACGTTACCATCATCACCGTAAGCAGCTATATCGCCCATCTGTTGAAGGAAACTCAGTGCGAGGTGATACTGCTGGGCGGCATTTACCAGAAGAAAAGCGAAAGCATGGTGGGGCCATTAACGCGTCAATATGTTCAGCAGGTTCACTTCAGTAAAGCATTCATTGGTATTGACGGCTGGCAGCCCGACACCGGCTTTACTGGTCGCGACATGATGCGTTCAGACGTGGTTAACGCAGTACTCGCCAAAGAGTGTGAAGCGATAGTGCTGACCGACAGCTCTAAGTTTGGCGCCGTACACCCTTATACGATGGGTCCGGCTTCGCGCTTCAGCCGCGTGATCACGGATGAGCGTTTGCGCGATGAATATCGCCAGCAATTAGAACAAGACGGCCTGACTGTCGATATTGTGAAAAAAACGGCCTGATTATCCTGCTGCGCCCGAATAATGGGCGCACTTAAACCTTTCTCTGAGAGTATTCTGACCCTGCCTTTAAGAGTTTTTACCTGTTGAAACCGTTCTAAACACGTAAAATTAATATTAGCGATATAACAGGAAGTGACTATCACCTGCGTGATGATGAAACACCTGCGCGACCAGCTTTCACGGGAACAGAATTTAAGTATGGATATTGTCTATACTTAAAGTGCATTCCTTTCCGTGAATCGATAATTCAGGAGAAAGTATTATGACCTTTACCAGCAAAAAATTAGCCGCCGCTGTTCTGGCAATCACTGTAGCAATGTCCCTGAGCGCTTGCTCTAACTGGTCTAAACGTGACCGTAACACCGCGATTGGTGCCGGTGCTGGTGCGCTTGGTGGTGCAGTATTAACGGATGGTAGTACGCTGGGTACATTGGGTGGTGCTGCCGTAGGTGGTGTTATCGGTCACCAGGTGGGCAAATAATCACCATAACGGCTCTCACCGGTATAATAATATATTTTGTATTTTCAGGTCTGACTTACGCACGTTAAAAAAAGAGCCACGGCAATGTCCGTGGCTCATTTATTTTAGCCGCCCGCCAGTTTAACTTTCATTCCTTTGGCTTCCAGCAGCGTTTTAATTAAATCCCGTTTATCACCCTGAATCTCAATAATGCCGTCTTTTACTGCCCCACCGCATCCGCACTTCTTTTTAAGTTCAGCGGCGAGCTTTACCAGGTCTGCATCATCCAGATCAATGCCAGTGACAAGGCAAACCCCTTTACCTTTCCTGCCGCTGGTCTGGCGCTGAATTCGCACGATACCATCGCCTTTTGGACGTTCAGCTTTCTCTTTTGGCTCTTCAATGCGCCCGGTATCCGTTGAATAGACCAGACGACTGTTGGCGTCACGCATTATGCCCCCTTTTTCAGTGATGCATTAATCGCTTTCAGGGTCTCTGCCGGATGAGCGGATTGCGTCACCGGGCGACCAATCACCATATAGTCTACACCCGCGCTCAGCGCCTGCTCTGGCGTCATGATGCGTCGCTGATCCCCAGACTCGGTGCCTGCCGGACGGATACCTGGCGTTACCAGTTTAAAGTCGCGGCCTAGCACAGATTTGAAGCGAACCGCCTCCTGAGCCGAACAGACCACGCCATCGAGACCACACTGTTGCGTGAGGCGCGCCAGACGCTCCGCGTGTTCGGCAGGTGACAATGTCACACCCAGGTCGAGCAGGTCGGATTCATCCATACTGGTCAGCACGGTGACGGCGATCAGAAGCGGAGCGTCATTGCCAAACGGCACCAGCGCTTCGCGCGCAGCCGTCATCATACGTGCCCCGCCGGATGCATGAACGTTAACCATCCACACACCCAGTTCAGCCGCCGCAGCAACGGCGTGCGCAGTGGTATTTGGAATATCGTGGAATTTCAGGTCGAGGAAAACGTCGAAGCCACGCTGGTGCAGATCGCGGACGATTGACGGGCCGAACAGCGTAAACATCTCTTTGCCTACTTTCAGACGGCAATCGCGGGGATCAATGCCATCAACAAAGGCCAGTGCGGCGTCACGGTTATTGTAATCCAGAGCGACAACTACGGGAGAATCGGTAACTACGCGGGAAGTGGAGGATGTAACAGACGTCATGACCAGCCCTTTTCGTCTATGGGCGCGCAGCGGCGCGGAACAGATAAACGGCGTGCATTCTACCTGCCCTCGGGGTAAATGAACAGAATCGAATGCTTTTCCTGCCGAACCCCAGACCGCTCGGTGCTGACGAAATCACTGTAACCATTAGTATGTTGTAACTAAAATGAGGCGTTTTAAAAAATCACTGCCCGTCCAGACCTCGGATTGGCTTAATGGTGGACCACGCCCGGCAGGAAGGGCAATGCCAGTAAAGCGAATAGGCGGTGAAACCGCATTTCTGGCAGCGATAGCGCGGTTTGCTTCGCACCTGTTCACCCACCATGTCTCGCAGCACCATCAGGCTCTCTTTAGCGCGCCCTTCTTCTGCGTCATTAAGGTGGTAATCCATCAGCTTATGGAATACCCGCATGGTAGGATGACGCTGCAACTGACGGGTAATGTATACCTGGGCGGTATCACTCCCTTCGTGCTCTTCGACGACATCTGACAGCATCAGTTCGGCTGTGGCACCGGTGTTTTCTTCAACGCAGCGACGCAGAAACGCAACCCACTCGTCCTGCTTACCTAACTGCTGATAGCAGGTTTGCAGCATTTCCAGCGTTTCGCTGACCAGCTCTTTGTCCTGATCGATAACGCGAAGCAGGCTCTCCACGGCTCTGGCGTAATCACCGTTAGCCATAAAGACCCGCCCCATCATGATCGAGATGCGCGCGCTGTTGCGATCGGCCGCAGCGCCTTTCTTTAACAATGCCATGGCTTTATCCATGTCATCGCTACCCATCTGCTGGAGAGCCAGCTCGCAATAGAAGTGGGCAATTTCGACGCGTTGTTTGTCTTTACCGAGTTTGACCAGCCGTTCGGCGGTATCAATCGCTTTTTGCCAGTCGCTGGTGGCCTGATAGATTTGCAGAAGCTGCTGAAGCGCACCGATACGGAAGTCCGTCTCATCCACCAACTGAGAGAACATATCCTCGGCGCGATCGTAAAGCCCCGCAGCCATGTAATCCCGCCCAAGTTGCTGCACGGCCAGCAACCGTTGCTCATAGGTCAACGAAGCGCTTTCCATCAGGGTCTGGTGGATACGAATGGCACGGTCAACCTCTCCGCGCGAGCGGAACAGGTTTCCCAGGGTGAGATGCGCCTCAACGGTGCCGGTATCCTCTTTAAGCATGTCGAGGAACAGATCCACCGCTTTGTCCTGCTGATTGCTCAGCAGGAAGTTCACCCCCGCTACGTAGTCACGGGAGAGTCGGTTTGCTTCATCCTGTTTTGTTTGTTGCGCGCTTCTGCGGCCCATATACCAGCCATAGGCTGCGGCGACAGGCAAAAGCAGAAACAACAACTCCAGCATATTCGATTATTCCTTGACTACCGGCACACCAGAGCTCGCCGGAATGTCAGACGCAGGCGTAAGTTGATGTTCAAGTCGTTTAATTTTACGTTCAGCGCGAACAAGAGAAACACGAACCTTGAGCCAGAACAGGCCGCATACAAGCCAGCCGATGACAAAACCCGCCGCGAATAACACCGCCAGCAGGCTCGACACCCGGTACTCGCCCTGCGCCAGCAGATAGTTAAAACTTACCTGTTGATCGTTTTGCGCGCCCAATGTGACTGAAATGACAAAAATCGCCAACACCAGTAAGAAAATGAGTAAATATTTCACATGACTTCCCGTTATGTGGTTCGAGCGTATAAAGCGTGTTCAACTCACTGCAATCAGCCTTATAAGCTACCATTTTAGTGGCGGGCGCGAAATGGAAAAAGTAACGCGCCCTACATGGATTTATGGTCAAAATGCGGAATATCAACCTTCAGGTTCCGCCAGACTCCCTTTCGGCTATTTCTTCCTTCTCTTCCGGCGGCGGCGTCAATGGTCCACAAAAACGTTGTGCAAGCCAGGTCGCCAGCGTCACCAGTACCCACGAGATCAGCGTTGCCACCACCAAATCACGCGGCCAGTGCATCCCCAGCAGCATCCGGCTGCCCATTACGCCTGTCGCCCAGACCAGCAAAATCGCAATCGTGAGGGTACGCCGACGCGGCCACAGCAGTCCCACGCCAAGTAGCGCCCAGCTGGCAGCAAACATCGTATGCCCGGAAGGAAACGCAAAGCCGGTCTCTTTTTGCCAGTGTTTGCGTAAAAAGGTCGGGATATCCTGCTGTTCTGCAAGCTGCTCCTTTACCAACGCACCGCGATCTTTACGCTTTAAATTGTAGAACTCATCCACCGGAACATGATGCGTTTTTTCCAGCCAGACGACGAAAGGACGGGGTTCCTGCACACGATCCTTGACCCACGACTTCACCCCTTGCCCGATAAGTATGGCGCCGCCGAGAATAGCGAACAGTACCAGCGCCGCGCGAAGGCGAAAGCGCAGGCACCACAGGAACCAACCACAGAGCAGCACGTGCGTAATAATCCCCCACGGCTGGGTGACCGTCTCGGTTATCCAGTATAAGGCTTTCAGCCACGTCTCGTTTTGTCCGGGCTGCCACATCCAGCCGGAGAACCAAACGACCAGGGGTATAACGAGCAATACGGCGGCTCCTGCGGCCGTTCGTCTGGCAATTGAAAGCATGTCCTCTCCTTTTTCACTAAGCACCACAATCATAACTGAATTTCATCATTCTGGTGGATATGTCGGATTGTGCGTTTAACGTTTGTAAAGCGTGGTGGTGATTAGGTGAAGTTGCCGGGCTTGTGGCAAAATAGTCCGATACAGAAAGCATAATGGGGCAAAGGCACGAAACGTGTCAGCCTGGTCTGGAGAATCACATGCAGCTTAAACGTGTGGCAGAAGCCAAACTGCCAACCCCATGGGGCGATTTCCTGATGGTGGGTTTTGAAGAACTGGCAACCGGGCAAGATCACGTCGCCCTGGTGTTCGGCGACATTTCGGGGCAAACGCCGGTGCTGTCCCGCGTTCATTCAGAGTGTCTGACCGGTGACGCGCTGTTCAGCCTGCGCTGCGACTGCGGTTTTCAGCTTGAAGCCGCCCTTTCTCATATCGCAGAGGAAGGACGTGGCGTTCTGCTGTATCACCGTCAGGAAGGTCGCAATATTGGCCTGCTGAATAAAATCCGCGCCTACGCGTTGCAGGATCAGGGTTACGATACCGTCGAAGCGAACCATCAGCTCGGCTTTGCTGCTGACGAGCGCGATTTCACCCTGTGCGCGGATATGTTCAAGCTGCTGGGCGTGGACGAAGTGCGTCTGTTGACCAATAACCCGAAAAAAGTGGAAATCCTCACTGAAGCGGGCATCAATATTGTGGAACGCGTACCGCTGATTGTCGGCCGCAACCCGAAAAACGCGCACTACCTCGATACCAAAGCTGCCAAAATGGGGCATCTGCTGAGCGAGTAAACGCAAAACGCCCGGCACATGTGCCGGGCGAGTTTTATCAGTCCAGCATCTTACGAATCACATAATGTAAAATGCCGTCGTTCTGATAATAGGTCAGCTCTGTTGCCGTATCAATACGACACCGGCAATCCAGCACTTCTGTCGTTCCATCTGCGCGCGTTAACTTCACCGGAACGGTTTTACCCGGTTGCAGATTTTGCAGACCGCTGATATCAATCTGCTCTTCCCCGGTCAAACCCAGCGTTTTACGCGTTACGCCCTGCGGGAACTCCAGCGGCAGGATCCCCATCCCGATCAGGTTTGAGCGGTGGATACGTTCAAAGGATTCGGCAATCACCACGCGAACCCCGAGCAGACGCGGACCTTTTGCCGCCCAGTCGCGACTGGAACCGGAGCCGTACTCTTTACCGGCAATAACGGCCAGCGGCGTACCCTGCTGCTGATACTTCATGGCTGCGTCATAAATTGAAATGACCTCTGTATCCGGCAGGTGGCGCGTCATACCCCCTTCCACGCCTGGGACCATTTCATTGCGAATGCGGATGTTGGCAAAGGTCCCGCGCATCATCACTTCGTGGTTACCGCGGCGCGAACCGTAGGAGTTGAAATCGCGACGTTCCACGCCACGACTTTGCAGATACCGACCTGCCGGACTGTCCGCCTTAATGCTCCCCGCCGGAGAGATATGGTCGGTGGTGACGGAATCGCCCAGCATCGCCAGAATGCGCGCGCCGTGAATATCTTTCAGCGGTGCAGGCTCCGCCAGCATTTCGTCGAAGAATGGCGACAGGCGAATATAGGTGGAATCATCCTGCCAGTCATAGGTATCGGAACCCACCACGTCGATCGCTTTCCATTCCGCTGTGCCTTCGAACACTTCCGCATACTCTTTGCGGAACATCTCGGTGGAAACTTTCTCTACCGCGCGCGCAATTTCGCGCGATGATGGCCAGATGTCTTTCAGATAGACCGGTTCATTTTTGCGATCGTGACCAATCGGATCGGTCGCCAGGTTAATGTTCATGTTTCCGGCCAGCGCATAGGCTACAACCAGCGGCGGCGAGGCCAGCCAGTTGGTTTTCACCAGCGGATGAATACGCCCTTCAAAGTTTCGGTTACCGGAAAGTACCGCGCCAACGGTCAAATCCCCCTGCTTGATCGCCATTTCAATAGGTTCAGGCAGTGGACCAGAGTTACCGATGCAGGTCGTACAGCCGTAGCCCACCAGGTTAAAGCCCAGCTCGTCGAGGTAAGGCGTGAGTCTGGCCTGTGCCAGGTAATCGGATACCACTTTCGAACCAGGCGCCAGGGAGGCTTTAACCCAAGGCTGTGGCTTGAGCCCCAGCTCTACCGCTTTTTTTGCCAGCAGCCCGGCAGCCATTAACACACTCGGGTTGGACGTGTTGGTACAGGAAGTGATAGCGGCGATCACCACGGCGCCGTCAGGGAGCTGATACTGATGCCCGTTCAGAACATAGTCCACCGGACGGTGATCTTTTTGTGCGGCGTTAACTTCCAGCTCATTGCTGGCGGCAAAGGCTTTCGGAACGTTGCTCAGGGCGACGCGGTCCTGCGGACGTTTTGGCCCTGCGAGGCTTGCCTCAACGGTGCCCATATCCAGCTCCAGCGTACTGGTAAATACCGGCTCGTCACCCGGGTTACGCCACATGCCCTGCGCTTTGGTGTAGGCCTCAACGAGAGCCACCTGCTCCTCGCTGCGACCACTGAGGCGCATATACTCCAGCGTAACGCTATCAATCGGGAAAAAGCCGCAGGTCGCGCCATATTCCGGCGCCATGTTGGCGATGGTGGCCCGGTCCGCCAGCGGCAGTGAATCCAGACCATCGCCATAAAATTCAACGAATTTACCCACCACGCCATGCTTACGCAGCATCTGGGTGACCGTCAGAACCAGATCCGTGGCGGTAATGCCTTCGGACA
Source organism: Enterobacter cloacae complex sp. S2 (assembly GCF_015159675.1). Taxonomy (NCBI): domain Bacteria; kingdom Pseudomonadati; phylum Pseudomonadota; class Gammaproteobacteria; order Enterobacterales; family Enterobacteriaceae; genus Enterobacter; species Enterobacter cloacae complex sp. S2. The sequence goes on along the minus strand of NZ_JADDTS010000028.1, from coordinate 41,577 downwards.
ACTTACCGGTCAGCTTAAAGCCCACCACATCGGGAATGAGCATTGATACCGGCTGGCCGAGCATGGCCGCTTCCGCTTCAATACCACCGACGCCCCAGCCCAGAACGCCAAGGCCGTTAATCATGGTGGTGTGTGAATCGGTGCCCACCAGCGTATCAGGGTAAGCCACCCACTCTTTATCCTGCAATTCACTCCAGACGGCTTTGCCAAGATATTCCAGGTTGACCTGGTGACAAATGCCGGTGCCCGGTGGAACAACGCTGAAGCGGCTGAATGCCTGCTGACCCCATTTCAGAAATACGTAGCGTTCATGGTTACGTTCCATCTCCAGACGGACGTTTTCGCCGAAAGCATCGTCGTCACCAAAGTGATCGACGGTGACGGAGTGGTCAATGACGAGGTCTACCGGGGACAAGGGGTTAACCTTAGCTGTATCGCCCCCGAGACGCTTAACGGCTTCACGCATAGCAGCTAAATCCACCACCGCTGGCACGCCGGTGAAATCCTGCATCAGCACTCTGGCCGGGCGATAGGCTATTTCTCTGTCTGCATGAGCATTTTTCAGCCACCCTGCCAGAGCCTGGATATCCTCCTCGGTAACCGAGTCGCCATCCTGCCAGCGCAAGAGGTTTTCCAGTAAGACTTTCAACGACTTGGGTAACCGCGAAATGTCCCCAAGCGTTCTGGCAGCCAGCGGTAAGCTGTAGTAGCGCCAGGTTTTATTTTCCGCCTGTAATGTGTCCTTACTGGCTTCGCGTAGGGTTAACGACATAAGCTCCTCCTTAAAAACAGGGATGTCCTGACAATCATCAGGGCTGTAATTAAAGATAACACAAAGATGTCGTAACGTTTTGATAACAACCCAAATTGATAAATTTAGGAATGGTCCAACGCGAGGGATAAAACAAAAACCCCGCCGTGGCGAGGTTTTACAATTTAGTGCAAGGCCAGCCAGAGGAGCTGACACCAGAAGAGGATCGACGCTGAGAATACGCCGAGCCATGACCAGTATTTTACGGTTGTCATGTTATTCATCATAGGGACACCAGACTTTAATTATTTAAGGTTGCGAGGTCTGCCCTCGTTCTATATTGCTGATGTGTATTTATTAAGGAGTACAAAAGTGCACAGTCTATATTCAGACTATTTGCATCATTACGCAAAAATCAAAATTATTGTTTTTTGGGTTCGTCTTCCGCGAACACATCAATAAAGGCCTGCTGCTGCGGCGTCAGTTTCCAGGAAGCTGGCACGCTGGTTGCTGGCGCCTTACGGGCTTTGTGAGCATTGTCACGAAGCTGACACATCTCTTTTCTCGCTTCTGTACGCACCGTCATGACCATAATCAACCCCAGTAATTCCAGACAAGAAGAGCAACCACCACCCAGAACAGGGCAGAGCCAAGAAAGACCGCCAGCCAGGCTTTACGCTTAAGCGCGGGATCCCTTTGCGGTTCTTCACTTCCTGACGGCATTGCTAACCTCATACAATCGATATCGCTTATCATTTAGAGACCAAACAATTGGCACAAGTAATCATCTGATGAGATAAATCCTAAAGAAACTTTAGCCGAAAAGCCAGTGAATTTACGTATCCGAGCCCGGGAAAATTCAATCTTTTGACCAGAAATAAATAATTGAAAAGAATAATTTGCACAGCTGTAAATTAGTTTCTACTTTTGTCGCAAATTTGCGACAGTAAAACCATAGTCATCAAATGGGTTATGACGATATATGACAGTGGGCGTAGATGATGATAATTCTAATTCAGGTTTAAAGCGGAATCACGGTATCTTTCCGCAAGAGAAAGATACCGGGAGTGATTATTTGGCGGGAAGTTTAATGTCTTTGAACATCTCTTCGATGTCTTCATTGGAGCGTAACGCCACAGCTGTATCCACCACATCGCGCGTTAAATGTGGCGCAAAGCGTTGAATAAAATCATACATATAGCTGCGCAGGAATGTGCTGCGACGAAAACCTATCTTGGTGGTGCTGTGACTGAAAATATCATGCGCATCCAGACGCACCAGATCCGGGTCTGAGACAGGATCCACCGCCATGCTGGCAATAACCCCAACGCCCAGGCCCAGACGCACATACGTTTTTATGACGTCCGCATCCGTCGCCGTAAAGACAATCCGTGGCGTTAATCCGGCGCGGTTAAACGCGGTGTCCAGTTCAGACCGGCCCGTAAAGCCGAACGTATAGGTCACCAGCGGGTATTGCGCCAGTTCTTCGATTGTCACTTCGCCCTTCCCCGCCAGCGGGTGATCCGGGGTCACGACAATAGAGCGGTTCCAGTGGTAGCACGGGAGCATGACCAGATCATCGTACAGATGGAGCGCTTCCGTCGCGATAGCGAAGTCTGCATTGCCTTTAGACACGGCCTCTGCGATTTGCGTCGGTGATCCCTGATGCATATGCAGGGAAACGCGGGGATAGCGTTCTATGAAGCCTTTGATCACCCCGGGAAGCGCATAACGCGCCTGTGTATGCGTGGTGGCAATATACAGAGAGCCTTTATCCGGCCAGGTATGTTCCCCGGCGACGGATTTAATGGCGTCGACTTTGGAGAGCACTTCCCGTGCGATGCGTATGATTTCCTGTCCTGCCGGGGTGACCTGAGTCAGGTGCTTACCGCTGCGGGCAAATATCTGAATACCTAACTCATCCTCCAGCATACGCACCTGCTTACTAATGCCGGGCTGAGAGGTATAAAGACCTTCTGCGGTGGAAGAGACATTGAGGTTATGATTGACGACCTCAACGATATAGCGAAGCTGCTGTAATTTCATGCCAGACCATCCGATTTAGCGCATGCGTCAATCGCTTAAGACGATTTGATAATAAGAAACGGGTTAACTATAACCACTATATCATTTATAGCCAGGCTGTATAGTACGGAAAAAAAAATAATAACTACGTAATAAAAAAGGGCCGGAAGTCCGGCCCTTTTACAGGTAAGTTACGGTAAGGGAAGATTATTTCTTGCCTTCAACCCATTTCCCGTCGACAAAGAAGGCTGACCATCCGGTCGCTTTGCCCTCTTTCTCTGCCGCCACGTACTGCTGCTTCGTTTTACGGCTGAAGCGCACCACGGTTTTGTTGCCTTCCGGATCCTGCTGTGGCGCATCGGCCAGGTAACGCAGTTTCTCCGGCAGACGGTCGCGGAAGCGGTACAGCTCTTCTACCAGCGGCGCACGGGTTTCGCGCGATTTCGGGAAGGTGTTGGCCGCCAGGAATACCCCGGCAGCACCGTCACGCAGCACGAAATACGCGTCTGACTTCTCGCACGGTAGCTCTGGAAGCGGAACCGGATCTTCCTTCGGCGGCGCAACTTCACCGTTACGCAGGATCTTACGCGTGTTTTTACAGTCGTCGTTGGTGCATGCCATGTACTTACCGAAGCGTCCCATTTTCAGGTGCATTTCGGAACCACATTTCTCACACTCAACGATTGGACCGTCATAGCCCTTAATACGGAACTCACCTTCTTCGATCTCATAACCATCGCAGGTCGGGTTATTGCCACAAACGTGCAGTTTGCGTTTTGGATCGATCAGGTAGCTGTCCATCGCCGTGCCGCATTTCTTACAGCGGCGTTTGGCGCGCAGTGCGTTGGTCTCCGCATCGTCACCTTCCAGCACGTTGAGAACTTCGTTCTCCGGCACGAGGTTGATGGTGGTTTTGCAACGCTCTTTCGGCGACAGCGCATAACCAGAGCAACCGAGGAACACGCCCGTGGTCGCGGTACGGATCCCCATTTTACGGCCACAGGTTGGGCAGTCGATGCTGGTCAGCACCATCTGGTTAGGCAGCATGCCGCCCTCTTCAGGATCTTTCTCGGCTTTCTCAAGCTGATTGGTAAAATCGCTGAAGAAGCTGTCGAGAACTTTCTTCCACTCTGCCTTATGGCTGGCAACCTCATCGAGGCTGTCTTCCATCTGCGCGGTGAAGTCATAGTTCATTAACTCGCGGAAGTTCGCTTCCAGACGGTCGGTGACAATCTCACCCATTTTTTCAGCATAGAAACGACGGTTCTCGACGCGAACGTATCCACGATCCTGAATGGTCGAAATGATTGACGCATAGGTGGACGGGCGACCGATGCCGCGTTTTTCCAGCTCTTTCACCAGCGATGCTTCGCTGAAGCGCGCAGGTGGCTTGGTGAAGTGCTGAGCCGGGACCAGATCAACCAGCGACAGCTCGTCACCTTTGTTGACTGAAGGCAGCGTTCTGTCTTCATCACCTTTACGCAACGCTGGCATCACTTTTGTCCAGCCGTCGAAGCGCAGAATGCGGCCGCGCGCTTTCAGGCGGAAATCACCCGCGCCGACGGTCAGCGTGGTGGAGTCGTATTTCGCTGGCGTCATCTGGCAGGCTACGAACTGGCGCCAGATCAGCTGATACAGCTTCTGGGCGTCCGCTTCCATATCTTTCAGCGATTCAGCCAGAACGGAAACGTCAGAAGGACGAATCGCTTCGTGCGCTTCCTGAGAATTCTCTTTGCTGGCGTACTGATTAGGCCCGTCCGGCAGGTATTTCTTACCGAAGTTGTCCTCGATATAGCCACGCACCATGTTGACAGCGTCCTGGCTCAGGTTGGTGGAGTCAGTACGCATGTAGGTGATGTAACCCGCTTCATACAAGCGCTGGGCCATCATCATGGTTTTCTTCACGCCGTAACCCAGACGGGTACTTGCCGCCTGCTGGAGAGTTGACGTGATAAACGGTGCGCCAGGCTTGCTGCTGGTTGGTTTATCTTCACGATCCAGAACCTGATAACGCGCTTTTTCCAGCAGCGCCACGGCGGCCATGGTCTGATCGCGATTTTCAGGACGGAACGGTTTGTCGTTGTGATGGCTCACCTGCAACGGCAGCGCATCGCCGCCCGGCGTGGTGACATTCGCATCCACTTCCCAGAACTCTTCCGGGACGAACGCTTTGATCTCGCGTTCACGCTCAACAACAAGACGAACAGCCACAGACTGCACACGCCCCGCAGACAGGCCGCGAGCGACCTTTTTCCACAGCAAAGGCGAGACCATGTAGCCTACAACGCGGTCCATAAAGCGACGCGCCTGCTGAGCGTTAACACGGTCGATATTCAGTTCACCCGGCTTTTCAAACGCCTGACGAATCGCATTCTTTGTAATTTCGTTGAACACTACACGGCTGTAGCGTTTGTCATCACCCCCGATCACTTCCCGCAGGTGCCATGCAATGGCCTCCCCTTCGCGGTCAAGGTCGGTTGCGAGATAAATGTGGTCTGCTTTTTCAGCAAGCTGTTTCAGCTCGTTAACGACTTTTTCTTTGCCTGGCAGCACTTCGTAATGTGCATCCCAGTTGTGCCATGGGTTAACACCCATGCGGTTGACAAGCGCGCTACGTTCATCCTTTTTAGGCTTTTTAGCCCCTTTGGTGGAGGTAGAGTCTGCGCTCTTTTTGCTGGCTGAGCCACTGGTCGGCAAATCGCGAATGTGACCAACGCTGGACTTAACCACGTAGTCATTGCCCAGATATTTATTGATCGTTTTGGCTTTTGCCGGGGACTCAACGATGACGAGAGCTTTACCCATATTCACCTTTACCTAATTTAATTCTTCCAGGAATACGCCGCACGTTGATTTCCCTTCCGCTGACGACGAGCCATTGATATTGCGACATCGTCAGGGGATATCAACCCCTATGTGTTACCGAACGTCAGAATGGCGACATCCAGGTCATTGAGTTTTCGGGTATTTTTCTCACATCAAAGTTCATTCGTGACGAATTCCCGGTCGAATGTCAAGCAATTCTGTTGCCAGAATGACGAAAGCGCACACTGTACCTGATAAAATTCGTTACGCAACTTTATTAGCATGCAAAAGCAAATCCCGCCAGCCAGCCCCTGTTTCTTATCCCCTCGGATAACAGGGAAAATTTGCCCCCGAAGCGACCCAGGCGTAGACTATTGTCACTGTTTAAGGAGTGGAATATGCAGAATACGACCCAACCCATTGACCGAGCTTCATTGCTTATCGAAGCAAACAAACTCATTCGCGACCATGAAGACACCCTGGCGGGAATTGAAGCGACTGGCGTGGAACAACGTAATGGCGTGCTGGTGTTCAGCGGTGAATACTTCCTTGATGAACAAGGGCTACCCACCCCGAAAAGCACCGCCGTGTTTAACATGTTTAAATACCTGGCGCATACCCTCTCAGAGAAGTACCACCTGGTCGATTAAAACGAAAACGCGAGGCATCTGCCTCGCGTTTTTCTTTACAGCAGCGGCTTTTGGCCGCGCTGCAACCAGCGTAGCAGCAGGCGATCAGCGCTTTCTGCCGCGCTATTGGTAAAACGGTCGAGCAGGCGCTTACGTCGGGTGAAGCGCACCCCCACCAGCTCACGGCCTTCCATCAGGTTGAGCAGGAGGTCATCGCTGGTACCCACTTCATCCACCAGCCCTTTCTCCTGCGCCTGCGTGCCGTACCAGTGTTCGCCCGTAGCCACCTGCTCAATGTCCAGCGTTGGGCGCATGCGGTGCACGAAATCTTTGAACAGATGGTGGGTTTCGTTCAGATCTTCCCGGAATTTCTGCCGTCCCTCTTCGGTATTTTCGCCGAGCAGCGTCAGCGTACGTTTGTACTGACCCGCCGTATGCAGTTCGATGTCGATCTCTTTATTTTTCAGGAAACGATTGAAGTTAGGGATCTGCGCGACCACCCCAATCGAGCCGATAATGGAGAACGGTGCCGCGACGATTTTATCCGCCACGCACGCCATCATATAGCCGCCACTCGCCGCGACCTTATCTACCGCAACGGTGAGCGGGATCTGTTTATCCCGCAGACGTTGTAACTGCGAAGCCGCCAGTCCATACCCATGCACTACGCCGCCCGGGCTTTCAAGGCGTACCACCACCTGATCCTGGGCTGTCGCCACGGCCAGCACCGCCGTCACTTCTTCACGCAGAGAGGAGACTTCATGCGCATCCATGCTACCTTTAAAATCGAGCACATAGACGCGCGGTTTTGCGTCAGCCTGTGGCGTGGCGAGCTTAGCTTTCGCCTTCGCGGCTTTGGCGTCCTGCTTATGTTTTTTCTTCTGGGCTTTTAGCCACAGCTTCTGTTGATGATCGTCAAGCAGCGCCAGAGACATCTCCTCCTGCATCTCTTTATACTGCTCGCTCAGGCGGGTAATGCGTAACTCACCACGCTGACGCTTACGCTGCGTCAGGTTGACAATCAGGACGGCAATCACCGCGACAGCAATAACCACCGTCGCGATTTTGGCCAAAAACAACCCATACTGAGAAAGTAATTCCACGCGTTCCACCTTGATTTAACCACGAATCTTTCACGCCAGTGTACAACAGCCCTGCGCAGGCGTCTCGCTCTGGACATTACCTCTGCGAGGCGGCTTCAGGAATCCCCCGCTTCTGGTTTAAATCTTTGCAAATTGTTAATTTCCCAGCGTTCTGTCCTGTAGACTGATTGAATTCTGACGCTGTTTCGGGCATAAAGCCGAAAAGTCATAAATAAAGGTGCAAGTCACGCCCAATGCGCCTGAGGAGCCACCGTGCATTATCAGCCACAAAAAAACCTTCTACAGAACCGCATCATTCTGGTTACCGGTGCCAGCGACGGGATTGGTCGCGAAGCGGCGCTGACTTATTCTGAATACGGTGCGAGCCTTATTTTGCTGGGACGTAATGAAGAAAAGCTCAAAGCCGTCGCCCGTGAAATCGAAAACGCCGGCGGTACCCCCACGCCCTGGTATACGCTCGATCTGCTGACCTGCACGCCAGCGTCATGTCAGGCCCTTGCCCAGCGTATCAGCACGCATTATCCGCGTCTGGACGGCGTACTGCACAACGCGGGGTTACTGGGCGAAGTGCGCCCGATGGATGAACAGGATCCGGAAATTTGGCAGCAGGTGATGCAGGTTAACGTCAACGGGACGTTTTTCCTGACCCAGGCCTTGCTTCCTTTATTACTCAACTCCGATTCCGGCTCGCTGGTATTTACCTCCTCCAGCGTGGGGCGTCAGGGGCGTGCGAACTGGGGGGCTTACGCCGTCTCAAAATTTGCCACCGAAGGAATGATGCAGGTGCTGGCCGAAGAGTACCAAAGCCGCCACCTGCGGGTTAACTGTATTAATCCAGGCGGTACGCGCACCAAAATGCGCGCCAGCGCCTTCCCGACAGAAGATCCGCAGAAGCTTAAAACCCCGGCCGATATCATGCCCCTTTACCTGTGGCTGATGGGTGACGACAGCCGTCGCAAAACCGGAATGACCTTCGATGCCCAGCCAGGCCGCAAACCGGGGATATCGCAATGAGTGATGATCGTCATCAGCAGCGCCAGCAGCGTCTGAAAGAACAGGTTGATGCACGCGTGGCGGCCGCTCAGGACGAGCGCGGTATCCTCATCGTGTTCACCGGCAACGGCAAAGGCAAAACCACCGCCGCATTTGGGACCGCCACCCGCGCAGTCGGGCATGGGCAGAAAGTGGGCGTGATCCAGTTTATCAAGGGTGAATGGCCCAACGGCGAGCGTAATCTGCTCGAGCCGCATGGCGTTGAGTTTCAGGTAATGGCAACCGGTTTTACCTGGGATACCCAGAACCGGAAAACCGATACCGCAGCCTGCCTCGCCGTCTGGGAGCATGCAAAAAGAATGCTTTCAGACCCGTCGCTGAACATGGTGTTGCTGGATGAGATCACCTATATGGTGGCGTATGACTACCTGCCGCTGCAAGCCGTGCTGGAGGCCCTCAGGAACCGCCCTGCACACCAGACGGCGATCGTCACGGGGCGCGGGTGTCATCGGGACATTCTGGAGCTGGCCGATACCGTCAGCGAGCTGCGTCCGGTTAAGCATGCGTTCGATGCGGGTATCAAAGCGCAAATTGGGATTGATTACTGAAAAAAAAGCCCGGTATATTCACCGGGCTTTTCAATTAACCGTTGTTATTACGGCTGCCAGAGCGGCGATTGCTGCTGACCTGGCTGTGACGTTTCACCGCACGGCGGATTTGATTCGCCTTCATGCGACGACGATCTTTCTCTACCGCCACTTTCGACGTGGTTTCTGGCGTCAGGCCAACCAGATCGCGCAGGTAGTTGGTTTGCGTCAGATCCAGTTCGGTATAGCCGCCACGTGGCAGGCCTTTCGGCAGCAGAATGTCGCCATAGCGGACGCGAATCAAGCGACTCACCTGGACACCGACCGCTTCCCACAGTCGACGCACCTCGCGGTTACGTCCCTCTGTCAGGGTAACGTTGTACCACTGGTTAATGCCTTCACCACCGGTAAACTTGATGGTTTTGAACGCCGCAGGGCCGTCCTCCAGCTGAACACCACGCGACAGGTCGCGCAGTTTGTTCTCATCAACCTGGCCGAAAACACGAACGGCGTATTCACGTTCCACTTCACGACTCGGGTGCATCAGACGGTTTGCCAGTTCACCATCGGTGGTGAACAGCAGCAGGCCACAGGTGTTCACGTCCAGACGGCCTACGGCAATCCAGCGGGCGCCACGCAATTTTGGCAGACGGTCAAACACCGTCGGGCGACCTTCCGGGTCGTTGCGGGTACACAGTTCGCCTTCCGGCTTGTAGTAAGCCAGTACGCGGCAGATCTGTTCAGCAGACTCTTTCACGGAGATAAGATGGCCGTCAATGCGGATCTTCAGCCCCGGTACGATTTCAACGCGGTCACCGAGCGTGGCGATTTTACCGTCCACACTCACGCGGCCTGCTTCAATAATGGCTTCGATTTCACGGCGCGAACCGTGGCCGGCGCGCGCCAGCACTTTCTGTAACTTCTCGCTCATTGAGCTTCCTCAGGTGTCGCCTTCACAGGCGTCGAATCAGGTCAAAAGCAGGGCGGCGCCCTGCTTTGATGGCCGCGTAGTATATCTGCTTACACCCTTACAAGAAAGGCTTAACATCGCCCACGCCTTCACGAATCACTTCTGGCGCGTCTTCGGTGAGATCCACCACGGTGGTCGGCTGCTGACCAAGATAGCCGCCATGAATAATCAGCTCCACCACCTTCTCCAGACGATCTTTGATCTCTTCCGGGTCGGACTCGGTAAACTCACTGCCCGGCAGCATCAGCGATGTGGAGAGCATCGGCTCGCCGAGGGTTTCCAGTAGCGCCTGGGCAATCGGGTTCGACGGCACGCGCATGCCGATGGTTTTACGTTTTTCCTGCAACAGACGACGCGGCACCTCTTTTGTCCCCTTCAGAATGAAGGTGTAGTTACCCGGCGTGTTGTTTTTAATCAGACGAAAGGCCACGTTATCAACATAAGCATAGGTCGACAGCTCAGAGAGATCGCGACACATCAGGGTGAAGTTGTGGCCATCCGGCAGCTGGCGGATGCGACAGATGTGCTCCATCGCCCCTTTATCCTCAATTTTACAGCCCAGCGCGTAGCCAGAATCGGTTGGGTAGACAATAACGCCGCCTTTGCGGACGATCTCCACGGCCTGATTAATCAGACGTGGCTGGGGGTTATCCGGATGGATATAGAAAAACTGACTCATACTTCCCTCTCTTCAATTTGCTGTGGCTGTTCCCAGAGCTGCCAGACAGGCTCAACGCCCGCGGGTAACCAGAGCTTGCGCCCCAGTTCAATCCACGCGCAGGGCTGATGGAAATCTGAACCCTGTGACCCAAGCAGACCAAACTGACGGGCGTAGGTCGCGAGCTGCGAACGCTCATTGGGTGCCTGCTGACACTGGGCAACTTCCATCGCCTCACCGCCGCATTCGGCAAAGTGTGCCAGCAGTCTTTTCAGCCATTTAGCAGAAAGATTATACCGCCCCGGATGGGCCAGCACGGCCTTACCGCCAGAATGATGAATCACATCAATAGCTTGTTTTATTGTACACCACTGTGGGGGAACGTATCCGGTTTTCCCGCGCGCCAGATACTTTTTAAAGACATTCGCCATGGTCGTCGCCTTACCGGCATCCACCAGAAAACGGGCGAAATGGCCGCGCGTCACCGCCCCACCGTTCGCCAGCGTTCGCGCGCCTTCCAGCGCACCGGGAATATGCGCTTTTTCCAGACGTTCGCCAATCATCTCCGCGCGTTGATTGCGGCGTGTTTTTTGTTCTTGCAAAAAAGCACGTATGGCCGGATGTTCTGTATCGATATTCAGGCCAACGATATGAATTTCGTGGTTTTCCCAGACCGTCGAGATCTCAACCCCGGCCACCAGATCCAGCGCCAGTCCGCTGCGGGCAATCTCGGCGCGCGCGGCAGGAATGCCGTCAGTGGTATCGTGATCGGTTATTGCCAGCGTGCCGACACGCATTTCAACGGCGCGATGGACCAGAGCTTCGGGTGTCAGCAGGCCATCTGAAGCCTGCGTATGGCTATGTAAATCATAAATTACGGCGTAGGTGATATCGCTCAAAGCACTTCCCATAACAGGTTGGAGACATCCGAAGCCCCTATGATACCGACTAACCGTGAAATACTGAAATCAGGGGTTGACAACACGCCATCGAACTAGTTAACTAGTACGCAAGTTCACACGAGAAAGGTATCTGAAAATGACAGCACATTTCGCTCTGCACGGTTGGTGGCGTACTTCCTGATCTTCGGGCAGTGTCACACGTCTGCGATAAGCAAACAGATACCCGGCCCGCTCCTAAGCGGGCTTTTTTTTGAACAGAATATGAGAACAACAACATGCAAACAGCCAAACCCCACCTCGAACTACTGACCTGCGAGGCGGCCTATCGCCATAACCCTACCGCGCTGTTTCATCAGGTGTGCGGCGCACGTCCCGCGACGCTGCTGCTGGAGTCAGCTGATATCGACAGTAAGGACGACCTCAAAAGCCTGCTGCTGGTTGACAGCGCGCTGCGCATTACCGCGTTAGGTGACACCGTCACTATCAGGGCGTTGTCTGACAATGGCGCGTCGCTCCTGCCGCTGCTGGATGCGGCGCTGCCTTCAGGCATTGAAAATGAACGCCACCCGGACCTGCGTATTCTGCATTTCCCGCCGGTGAGCCAGCTGCTGGATGAGGATGCCCGCCTCTGCTCGCTCTCCGTTTTTGACGCCTTTCGCCTGCTGCAAAATCTGGTGGCCGTGCCGGAAGTTGAGCGCGAAGCAATGTTTTTTGGCGGGCTGTTTGCTTACGACCTGGTTGCTGGCTTTGAAGATTTACCGGAAACCGAGCAGGGAAACCGCTGCCCGGACTACTGTTTCTACCTGGCCGAAACCCTGCTGGTGATCGACCATCAGAAAAAATATACCCGCATCCAGGCCAGCCTTTTCACTCCGTCTGAGTCTGAGAAAAATCGCCTCGCGCAGCGCATCGCCCAACTGCAACAGCAGATGTCAGAAGCACCGCCCGCGCTCCCGGTGCAGCGTGTTGAAAAGATGACCTGCGAGGTGAGTCAGACCGACGATCAGTACGGCGCGGTGGTACGTCAGATGCAAAAAGCGATTCGTGCCGGGGAGATTTTCCAGGTAGTGCCGTCCCGTCGCTTCACACTGCCCTGCCCGTCGCCGCTGGCGGCTTACGATGTGCTGAAAAAGAGCAACCCAAGCCCGTACATGTTCTTTATGCAGGACAATGATTTCACCCTGTTTGGCGCGTCGCCGGAAAGCTCCCTCAAGTACGACGCCACCAGCCGCCAGATTGAGATCTACCCGATAGCGGGAACCCGTCCACGCGGCCGTCGTGCCGATGGCTCCCTGGACCGCGATCTCGACAGCCGCATCGAACTTGAAATGCGTACCGACCATAAAGAGCTCTCCGAACACCTGATGCTGGTTGACCTGGCGCGTAACGATCTGGCACGTATTTGCACCCCAGGCAGCCGCTACGTGGCGGACCTGACCAAAGTCGACCGCTACTCCTTCGTCATGCACCTGGTATCCCGCGTGGTGGGTGAACTGCGCCACGACCTCGACGTTCTGCATGCCTACCGCGCCTGCATGAACATGGGCACCCTGAGCGGCGCGCCGAAAGTCCGCGCTATGCAGTTGATCGCCGAAGCGGAAGGACGCCGTCGCGGCAGCTACGGTGGTGCCGTGGGCTATTTCACCGCTCACGGTGACCTTGATACCTGCATCGTGATCCGCTCCGCCTACGTTGAGGACGGCATTGCCACCGTCCAGGCCGGGGCCGGGATTGTGCTGGATTCTGTTCCGCAGTCGGAAGCCGACGAAACCCGCAGTAAAGCGCGCGCGGTACTGCGCGCCATTGCTACCGCACACCATGCACAGGAGATTTTCTGATGGCTGACATTCTGCTGCTCGATAATATCGACTCCTTTACCTACAACCTGGCAGATCAGCTGCGTGCGAATGGTCACAATGTCGTTATCTATCGCAACCACGTTCCGGCCCAGACGCTAATTGACCGTCTGGCGACCATGCAAAACCCGGTGCTGATGCTCTCCCCGGGCCCAGGCGCACCGAGCGAAGCAGGCTGTATGCCTGAGCTGTTGACCCGTATGCGCGGCAAGCTGCCGATTATCGGCATCTGCCTCGGCCACCAGGCGATTGTCGAAGCCTACGGCGGTTACGTGGGTCAGGCGGGGGAGATCCTCCATGGTAAAGCGTCAAGTATTGAACATGACGGTCAGGCGATGTTTACCGGTCTGCCGAACCCGCTTCCGGTAGCGCGTTACCACTCGCTGGTCGGCAGCAACATTCCGGCCGGGCTGACCATTAACGCCTCGTTTGAAGGGATGGTGATGGCGGTGCGTCACGATGCGGATCGCGTCTGCGGGATGCAGTTCCACCCGGAATCTATCCTGACGTCCAACGGCGCGCGTCTGCTGGAGCAAACGCTCGACTGGGCGCTACAAAAGCTGGAGCAGACCAACACCCTGCAACCGATTCTGGAAAAACTGTATCAGGCTCAGACCCTGAGCCAGCAGGAGAGCCATCAGCTGTTCTCCGCCGTCGTGCGCGGCGAGCTGAAGCCTGAGCAGCTGGCCGCTGCGCTGGTGAGCATGAAGGTACGTGGCGAAAGCCCGCATGAGATCGCCGGCGCGGCAACCGCGCTGCTGGAAAATGCCGCCCCGTTCCCGCGACCGGACTATCCGTTTGCCGATATTGTCGGGACCGGTGGCGACGGCAGTAACAGTATCAATATTTCCACCGCCAGCGCCTTTGTGGCCGCGGCATGCGGTCTGAAGGTGGCGAAACACGGCAACCGCAGCGTGTCCAGCCGTTCAGGATCGTCCGACCTGCTGGCGGCTTTCGGTATCAACCTGGACATGAACGCCGAGCGTTCCCGTGAAGCGCTGGATGACCTGGGCGTCTGTTTCCTGTTTGCGCCGAAGTATCACACCGGTTTCCGCCACGCGATGCCGGTTCGCCAGCAGCTCAAAACCCGTACGCTGTTTAACGTGCTCGGTCCACTCATTAACCCGGCGCACCCGCCGCTGGCGCTGATTGGCGTTTACAGCCCGGAACTGGTCCTGCCGATTGCGGAGACGCTGCGCGTCCTCGGTTACCAACGCGCCGCCGTGGTACACAGCGGCGGGATGGATGAAGTTTCCCTGCATGCGCCCACGCTGGTGGCGGAACTGAATAACGGCGAAGTGCTGAACTATCAGCTTGAGGCCGCTGACTTCGGGTTGACCCCGTACCATCAGGACGCCCTGGCGGGCGGCACGCCGGAAGAAAACCGTGACATTCTCACGCGCTTATTACAAGGTAAAGGTGAGGCCGCCCATGAGGCCGCCGTGGCGGCCAACGTAGCCATGCTGATGCGTTTACATGGCGAGGAAGATCTGAAAGCCAACGCCCAAAAAGTTCTGGACGTACTGCGCTCCGGTGCAGCTTACGATCGCGTTACCGCACTTGCGGCAAGAGGGTAAATAATGCAGACCGTTTTAGCGAAAATCGTCGCCGATAAGGCCATCTGGGTGGAAGCCCGTAAGCAACAGCAGCCGCTCGCCAGTTTTCAGAACGACGTCGTTCCGAGCAGCCGTCGTTTTTATGATGCGCTCCAGGGCGTGCGTACCGCGTTTATTCTGGAGTGTAAAAAAGCGTCTCCGTCCAAAGGCGTGATCCGCGACGATTTCGACCCGGCGCGTATTGCCGGTATCTACAAGCATCATGCGTCTGCCATTTCTGTGCTGACGGATGAGAAATATTTCCAGGGCAGCTTCGATTTTCTGCCCGTTGTCAGCGGCATCGCGCCGCAGCCGATTCTGTGCAAAGACTTTATTATCGACCCGTATCAGATCTGGCTGGCGCGCTTTTACCAGGCAGATGCCTGCCTGCTGATGCTCTCCGTTCTGGATGACGAGCAGTATCGCCAGCTCTCCGCCGTCGCGCACAGCCTGAATATGGGCGTGCTGACCGAAGTGAGCAACGAAGAGGAGCTGGAGCGCGCCATCGCGCTGGAAGCCAAAGTGGTCGGCATTAACAACCGCGACCTGCGCGACCTGTCGATTGACCTCAACCGTACGCGCCAGCTTGCGCCGCGTCTGGGCGCGGGCGTCACGGTGATCAGCGAATCCGGGATTAACAGCTACGCTCAGGTGCGCGAACTCAGCCACTTTGCCAACGGTTTCCTGATCGGCTCCGCGATGATGGAACACGACGATCTTAATGCGGCCGTGCGCCGCGTGCTGTTGGGTGAGAACAAAGTCTGCGGCCTGACCCGTGCCCAGGATGCGCAGGCCGCATATGAAGCGGGCGCAATCTATGGTGGTCTGATCTTTGTCGAGTCCTCTCCTCGCGCAGTAAATGAAGAACAGGCGCGCAAGGTGATCGCGGCTGCGCCACTGAGCTACGTGGGCGTGTTCCGCACTGCGGATATTAACGACGTTGCGGCAAAAGCGGACGCGTTATCCCTGAGCGCGGTCCAGCTGCACGGCGATGAAGATCAGGCGTACATCGATGCTCTGCGACATGTTCTGGCGCCTCAGGTTCAGATCTGGAAAGCGCAAAGCGTTGGCGCCACCCTGCCCGCGCGTAACCTGAAGCATGTTGATAAATACGTGCTCGACAACGGCCAGGGCGGCACGGGGCAGCGTTTTGACTGGTCACTGCTGCGTGGCGAAGTGCTGGACAATGTCCTGCTGGCAGGGGGATTAAGCCCCGATAACTGTGTCGAAGCGGCCAAAACCGGCTGCGCCGGCCTCGATTTCAATTCAGGCGTAGAGTCCCAACCGGGCATTAAAGACGCCAGCAAGCTGGCATCGGTATTTAAAACTCTGCGTGCATATTAAGGAAGAGAAGATGACGACATTACTTAACCCGTATTTTGGTGAGTTCGGTGGGATGTATGTCCCACAAATCCTGATGCCCGCGCTGCGCCAGCTGGAAGAAGCGTTCGTGAGCGCACAGAAAGATCCGGCGTTTCAGGCGGAGTTTACTGACCTGCTGAAAAACTACGCCGGTCGTCCGACTGCGCTGACAAAGTGCCGCAACCTGACCGAAGGCACTAAAACTACGCTGTATCTTAAGCGTGAAGATCTGCTGCACGGTGGCGCGCATAAAACTAACCAGGTGCTTGGCCAGGCGCTGCTCGCGAAGCGGATGGGTAAAACCGAAATCATCGCCGAAACCGGCGCGGGGCAGCACGGTGTGGCCTCAGCGCTCGCCAGCGCCCTGCTCGGTCTGAAATGCCGCATTTACATGGGGGCGAAGGACGTTGATCGCCAGTCGCCAAACGTGTTCCGTATGCGTCTGATGGGGGCGGAAGTGATCCCGGTGCACAGCGGTTCTGCCACGCTGAAAGATGCCTGTAATGAAGCGCTGCGCGACTGGTCTGGCAGCTACGAAACCGCCCACTACATGCTCGGTACCGCCGCGGGCCCGCACCCGTTCCCGACCATCGTGCGTGAATTCCAGCGCATGATCGGCGAAGAGACTAAAGCGCAGATCCTCGAAAAAGAGGGTCGCCTGCCGGATGCGGTGATCGCCTGCGTTGGTGGCGGATCTAACGCCATCGGCATGTTTGCCGATTTTATCGACGAAACCAGCGTTGGGCTGATTGGCGTTGAGCCTGCCGGCCACGGTATTGAAACGGGCGAGCATGGTGCGCCGCTGAAGCATGGCCGCGTGGGGATCTACTTCGGCATGAAGGCCCCGATGATGCAGACCGATGAAGGGCAGATTGAGGAGTCTTACTCGATCTCTGCCGGGCTGGATTTCCCGTCCGTAGGGCCGCAGCACGCGTTCCTGAACAGCACCGGCCGCGCGGATTATGTCTCCATCACCGATGACGAAGCGCTGGAGGCCTTCAAAACGCTGTGCCGCAATGAAGGGATCATCCCGGCGCTGGAGTCTTCCCACGCTCTGGCGCACGCGCTGAAAATGATGAAGGAAAACCCGGAAAAAGAGCAGCTGCTGGTGGTAAACCTTTCCGGTCGCGGTGACAAAGATATCTTCACCGTTCACGATATTCTGAAAGCACGAGGGGAAATCTGATGGAACGCTACGACAACGCATTTGCACAACTGAAAGCTCGCCAGGAAGGCGCCTTCGTTCCCTTCGTGACGCTGGGCGACCCCGGCCCGGAGCAGTCGCTGAAGATTATCGACACCCTGATTGATGCCGGTGCCGACGCGCTGGAGCTCGGTATTCCGTTCTCCGATCCGCTGGCGGATGGCCCGACCATTCAGAACGCAACGCTACGCGCGTTTGCCGCGGGCGTGACGCCGAGCCAGTGCTTTGAAATGCTGGCGGCGATCCGTCAGAAGCACCCGACCATTCCGATCGGCCTGCTGATGTACGCCAACCTGGTGTTCAGCCGCGGTATTGATGCGTTTTACGCAGAGTGCGCCCGCGTGGGCGTTGACTCCGTGCTGGTGGCTGACGTGCCCGTTGAAGAGTCTGCGCCATTCCGTCAGGCGGCAATGCGCCACAACGTCGCGCCGATTTTCATCTGTCCACCGAATGCCGATGACGATCTGTTGCGCCAGATTGCCTCTTACGGACGAGGTTACACCTACCTGCTCTCCCGTGCGGGCGTCACCGGTGCGGAAAACAAAGCCGCGCTGCCGCTGCATCATCTGGTGGAGACGCTGGCAGAATACCATGCTGCACCGCCGCTTCAGGGCTTTGGCATTTCTTCACCGGATCAGGTTACTGCGGCGATTGACGCGAAAGCCGCCGGAGCCATTTCCGGTTCGGCTATCGTGAAAATTATCGAGAAGAACGTGGATAAGCCAGAGCAGATGCTGGCTGAGTTACACGCATTCGTCACATCCATGAAAGCGGCCACGCGCAAGGCGTAACCGTTAACACCGTCTGGCCCCGGCGTCAGGCGGTTTTCCCTTCTCTCTTCCTGAAAGAAGCAGGTCAAAATTGATCCTGTCGATATTTTCGGTGTGAATGACTTTCCAAACTTTCGCGTAAGCGTATGATCTGGGCTCTTTTTAGCGTTACCCTTCTGAGTTCAGAGGTTATTCATGTCATGGCATTCCTTCAAACAGACTTACCTGGTTAAGTTCTGGTCACCTGTTCCGGCCGTTATCGCGGCAGGCATTCTCTCTACTTATTATTTCGGTATTACCGGCACCTTCTGGGCTGTTACGGGCGAGTTTACTCGCTGGGGTGGGCAGCTATTACAGCTGGCAGGCGTCCATGCCGAAGAGTGGGGCTACTTCAAACTGATCCATCTTGAGGGCACACCGCTGACCCGCATCGACGGGATGATGATCATTGGCATGTTCGGCGGCTGTTTTGCGGCCGCGCTGTGGGCCAACAACGTTAAGTTGCGCATGCCGAAAAGCCGCATCCGCATTATGCAGGCCGTGGTCGGCGGCATCATTGCCGGGTTTGGCGCCCGCCTGGCGATGGGCTGTAATCTGGCCGCGTTCTTTACCGGTATTCCGCAGTTCTCGCTGCATGCCTGGTTCTTTGCCGTCGCCACCGCCATCGGCTCCTACTTCGGTGCTAAATTCACCCTGCTGCCGCTGTTCCGCATTCCGGTGAAAATGACGAAAGTTAGCGCTGCCTCTCCGTTAACGCAAAAACCCGATCAGGCGCGTCGTCGCTTCCGCCTCGGTATGCTGGTCTTTTTTGCCATGGTTGCCTGGGCGATTTGCACGGCGATGAATCAGCCAAAACTCGGCCTGGCCATGCTGTTCGGCGTCGGTTTTGGTCTGCTGATTGAACGCGCGCAGATCTGCTTTACCTCCGCGTTTCGCGATATGTGGATCACCGGACGAAGCATGATGGCGAAGGCGATCATTGCCGGTATGGCCGTGAGCGCGATCGGTATCTTCAGCTACGTTCAGCTCGGCGTGGAACCGAAAATCATGTGGGCGGGCCCAAATGCCGTCATTGGCGGGCTGCTGTTTGGTTTTGGCATCGTGCTGGCGGGCGGGTGTGAAACCGGCTGGATGTATCGCGCTGTGGAAGGCCAGGTGCATTACTGGTGGGTGGGTCTGGGTAACGTGATTGGCTCTACCATTCTGGCCTACTACTGGGATGACGTCTCTCCGGTACTGGCAACAAACTGGGACAAGGTCAACCTGCTGAATACCTTTGGTCCACTCGGGGGGCTCCTGGTGACCTACGCCCTGCTGCTTATCGCCTTCTTACTGGTTGTTGCACAAGAGAAGCGCTTCTTCCGACGCGCCACCGCCAAAACTGAAACTCAGGAGAATGCCGCATGAAAGAGATCGTGCCTGATTATCGTCTCGATATGGTGGGTGAACCTTGCCCTTACCCGGCCGTCGCCACGCTTGAAGCGCTACCGCAGCTAAAGAAAGGTGAAATTCTGGAAGTGGTGAGCGATTGCCCCCAGTCGATCAATAACATTCCTCTTGATGCCAAAAATCACGGCTATACCGTGCTGGATATCCAGCAGGACGGACCAACCATTCGTTATTTAATTCAGAAGTGACTTCACGATCGAAAAAGGCCTCTCAGAGGCCTTTTCTAGTTTACTGGCTTTGGCCACCGTCGTCGTCTGAGCTTCGGCAGGCATGAATGAATGGTGAGACGTGTTCCGCAAACGGAACAGATAGCACCGTGAGGTAGGCTATGTGCTGGGCTGAACGTCGTGAACTGAAACTGTTTACCTGCACAAACCGGACACTCAAATTTGATGTTGGGGATATCCCCTCCAGCCAGGTGTATGGAACAACCACCATACAGCAATCACCGGCTGACAGGGGATATATCTTCTGTCAGAAACGATAGCCTGCTGAGAACATAAATACCCACGGATCCAGTCGGGTATTGATACTTTGCTGCTGCCCGCCAGCTTTAAAGCGCACGTCCGTATCAATGTCCATATACCAGACCGAGGCGTTGATCAGCCAGTCACGGTTAATCAGATAATCCAGACCAACCTGCCCCGCCATACCCCACGAGTCTTTCAGGCTGAGATCGGAGAGCCCGGCCTTTTTACCGGTATCGTTAAATTTCTCATCAAAGAAGGTGGTGTAGTTAACCCCTGCACCAATATAAGGGCGCACCTTGCTGCTGGAATCGCCGAAGTACCACTGCGCCATCAGCGTTGGTGGCAAATGGTGAACCGTGGCAATGTCCCCGGTCGGTCCTAAACCGACGCGGTGACGGAATGGCGTGGCGGCTAAAAGCTCGACGCCAACGTTATCCGTTGCCATATACGTAAACGTCAGGCCTAACTGGGTGTTATTGCTGACGTTAAACCCGCCCATACCCAGTACATTATCGGACCCTTCCGTTGGACGTACCGTTGCCGAACCGGCACGAATAAAGAATTCGCCTGCTTCATGCGCGTACGCGCCGCCAGAGAGACTGCTTAAGATAAGGGCTGCCACCGCTAATTTTTTCATATCCGCTCCATCGTTGTGGTTTTAATTGCGGAGGAGAATATACTCACAAATGAGTAATAAGTGATCTAACACAGATCACATTAAAACCAGTAAGTTAACATTCATTGATCTAGGTTAATTTTTGGTGACGCCTCATAAAGCAATAAGTTGTTACCGCGTCAATTTTTGGCATTTCATGGTTACAAAATTTTCTGTTTTCCCTCTCTTGCGCTTCCTGTAGCGGCTGGATAATTTATCGCTCTCACAATGTGATTTGATGCGTTCTACTTTTGCAGGTGTGCCATGAGTGATCATAACCCGTGCATGACGTGCGGAGCCTGTTGTGCGTATTTTCGAGTCTCGTTCTACTGGGCTGAAGCCAGCGATGGCGGCGGCACCGTTCCGGTTGATCTCACTGAACCCTTAACCCCTTTTCTGCGCTGTATGCGCGGCACCAACCAAAAACAGAGCCGCTGTGTGGCACTGCAAGGTGAGCCTGGGGTATCCACCCGCTGTTCCATTTACGCGGATCGCCCCAGCCCGTGTCGCACTTTCGCGATGTCGGGAAAGGATGGGCAGGTCAATGAGGCATGCAATCGCGCCCGCGCCCGCTATGGATTACCGCCGCTTTACAAAGATATGCTTTTCCATACAAGCCTTGATGCTGCCACCAGCGTGTTATCCGGTGTACAATTGCCGGCTAATTAACACCTGCAATACTCAAGGAGAGTGCATGTCTATCACGGCGAAGTCTGTCTACCGTGACACGGGAAATTTTTTCCGCAATCAGTTCATTACCTTTTTACTGATCGCGTTGTTGTGCGCCTTTATTACGGTGGTGCTGGGTCATGCGTTCTCACCCAGTGATGAACAGATTGCCACGCTGAGCCAGGGGGAAAATCTTGCAGGCAGCGCAGGGTTGTTTGACCTTGTGCAGAATATGACGCCAGAGCAACAGCAAATCTTGCTGCGCGCATCTGCGGCATCTACCTTCTCGGGCCTGATTGGCAACGCCATTCTGGCGGGTGGCGTGTTGCTGATGATCCAGCTGGTGTCTGCCGGCCAACGCGTCAGCGCGTTACGTGCAATCGGGGCCAGCGCTCCGGTGCTGCCAAAACTGTTTATCCTCATCTTCCTGACCACGCTGCTGGTCCAGATGGGGATAATGTTGGTTGTCGTTCCGGGCGTGCTGCTGGCTATCGTGCTTTCATTCGCGCCAGTAATGGTTGTGCAGGACAAAATGGGCATTTTCACCGCCATGCGCAGCAGCATCAGGCTCGCATGGGCCAATATGCGACTGGTCGCCCCGGCCGTTATCAGCTGGCTGCTGGCCAAAACTCTGCTGTTGCTGTTTGCGCCGAATTTTGCGGTGTTAACGCCAAACGTCGGAGCGGTTGTCGCCAATACGCTGAGCAATCTGATTTCAGCCGTGCTGCTGGTCTATTTGTTCCGCCTGTACATGTTAATTCGTCAGTAACTGGGATCGCAGAATGAAGCAGTTTCTTGATTTTTTACCGCTGATCGTATTTTTCGCTTTTTATAAGCTGTACGACATTTATGCCGGCACGCTGGCGCTGATTGTGGCAACGGCTGTGGTGCTGATTTACAGCTGGGTTCGCTATCGCAAAGTTGAAAAGATGGCGCTCATCACCTTCCTGATGGTGGCGGTGTTTGGAGGTCTGACGTTGTTCTTCCACAATGATGAATTTATCAAATGGAAGGTCACGGTGATTTACGGCCTGTTTGCGGGCGCACTCCTCATCAGCCAGTGGGTGATGAAGAAGCCGCTGATCCAGCGCATGCTGGGGAAAGAACTGACCCTGCCACAGGCTGTGTGGGGGCGTCTAAATATCGCCTGGGCGCTATTTTTTATTCTGTGTGGTCTGGCGAATATCTATATCGCATTCTGGCTGCCGCAGAATATCTGGGTCAACTTCAAGGTGTTTGGCCTGACGGCGCTGACTCTTATCTTCACCCTGCTCAGCGGCGTTTATATTTATCGCCACATGCCGCAGGATGACAAGCACTGATCCTTCTGGCCAGATCGCCACGCGGTCTGGCCTCTTTTCCCGCCTTCTCTTTTCTCTACACCCTTCCTGCGAAAATGTCTGAATCATGAAGATTTTATGGAGTTTGCTGTCACTTTATTGTAATGAGAATGACTATCATTAATATTCGTCATCGCATTTTTAACAAATGGAAATGAGTTGATGAATAACATAATAAGATTTGCCCCGGCTACACTTACGCTCGCCATTCTTTCAACGCTTTATCAGAGCGCACACGCAGCGGAAGATCCTCTCGCCGATGGTGAAACAATGGTTGTTCAGGCCACCGCTGAAGAGGCGCTGAAGCAACAGCCGGGGGTATCCATCATCACGGCAAAGGACATAGAAAAGGATCCACCGGTTAACGATCTTTCAGAAATTATTCGCAAAATGCCCGGGGTTAACCTCACCGGAAACAGCGCGACAGGCAGCCGCGGTAACAACCGCCAGATCGACATCCGCGGTATGGGGCCGGAGAACACGCTGATTCTGATTGACGGTGTGCCGGTGACGTCACGTAACTCGGTGCGCTACAGCTGGCGCGGGGAGCGCGACACCCGCGGGGATACCAACTGGGTTCCGCCAGAGATGGTTGAGCGCATTGAAGTGCTCCGGGGACCTGCTGCCGCCCGCTATGGTTCGGGGGCGGCCGGCGGCGTCGTCAACATCATTACCAAACGCCCGACCAACGACTGGCACGGCTCGCTCTCCCTGTACACTAACCAGCCTGAAAATGATAAAGAGGGAGCGACGAAACGCGCTAATTTTGATCTGAGCGGCCCCCTTGCGGGCGATGCGTTAACGATGCGCCTGTACGGGAATATCAACAAAACTGACGCAGATGCTCAGGACATCAACACCGCGCAAAACGGTTCTTACGCCGCCGGACGTGAAGGCGTGCGCAACAAGGACATTAATGCCCTGCTCTCCTGGAAACTCACGCCACAGCAGATTATCGATTTCGACTACAGCTACAGCCGCCAGGGCAATATCTACGCGGGTGATACTCAATACAGCAACAGCAACGTCAGCCCTGACGGTCTGGTGTCGTCCCTGTATGGACACGAAACGAACCGAATGTACCGCCAGTCTTATGGCATTACGCACAACGGCATCTGGGACTGGGGTCAGTCAAAGTTCGGTGTTTATTATGAAAAGACCAACAACACCCGCCTGGAAGAAGGCTCTACGGGCAAAGTTGAGGGGATGATCAATAGCGATAAATACGATACCAGCCGGCTGGAGTCATACCGTTCAACGGGTGAACTGAACATGCCTTTCTTCTGGCTGGTCGAACAGACGCTAACCGTGGGTGCAGAATGGAACCGTGATGAACTGAACGATCCGGCCTCAATGCAGGCGACAAATGTGTCGGGAGAAGTGATTAACGGCGTTCCCGGTACGGCTTCTGAGCGCAACAGCAAAAACAGCGCTGACCTCACTGGCATCTATCTTGAGGACAATATTGAAGCGCGCCAGGGCACCAACCTGATCCCAGGGCTCCGCTTTGATTATCACAATCAGTTTGGCAGCAACTGGAGTCCTAGCCTGAACCTCTCTCAGGATTTGGGTGACATGTTCAAGGTTAAAGCGGGTATCGCTCGGGTATTTAAAGCGCCAAACCTGTATCAATCCAGCGAAGGCTATCTGCTTTCCACCCGCGGCAATGGCTGCCCGAACAACGTTTCCGAAGGAAGCTGTTACCTGTTAGGTAATCCGGATCTGGATCCTGAAATCAGCGTGAACAAAGAGATTGGCCTGGCCTTCGCGCTGGAAGGCTACGAGGCTGGCATAACCTGGTTCCGCAACGATTACAAAAACAAGATTGTTTCGGGAACGGATGTGCTGGGCCAGACAAGCAGCGGCGCAAATATCCTTCAGTGGCAGAACGGAGGAAAGGCTGTTGTTGAGGGGCTGGAAGGCAACCTCACCGTCCCGGTTATTCGCGACACGCTAACCTGGCGTACCAATGCGACGTATATGATTCAGTCTGAAAGTAAGGACACCGGCAACCCTCTGTCGATTATCCCAAAATATACCGTCAACACGATGCTCGACTGGCAGGTTAACAGCAAACTTTCAGCGAACCTTAGCTGGACGATGTATGGCCGCCAGAAGCCAAGAGAAAATGCTGAAATCCGCAAAGAGCAGAATGCGATGTCAGATAAAGAGATTGGCGCCTATTCCATCGTTGGGATCGGTAGTAACTATCAACTGACAAAAGATCTCCGCCTGAATGCCGGGATCAGCAACCTCTTTGATAAGCAAATTTACCGAGAAAATGACGGTGCATCGACCTATAACGAACCAGGCCGTGCGTATTACGCCGGCGTGACCCTGTCCTTCTGACCCTCTGGCGCCTGCTCTGCGGGCGCTAACCCTATTCTCTCCAGCCAGAAATCATAGTAGCATCCCGCCTGAAGTCTTCAGTTACGAGTTTAAAACAATGACAACAAATGACGCCCCACAGGGCGAACTGGTTTTACGCACACTGGCAATGCCTGCGGATACGAATGCCAATGGCGATATTTTTGGTGGCTGGTTGATGTCGCAGATGGATATGGGCGGTGCAATCCTGGCAAAAGAGATTGCACACGGGCGCGTGGTGACAGTCCGGGTCGATGGCATGACCTTCCTGCGCCCTGTCGCGGTGGGGGACGTGGTGTGCTGTTACGCACGCTGCGTAAAACGCGGCAATACGTCTGTCTCCATCAACATTGAAGTATGGGTGAAAAAAGTCTCTTCTGAGCCGATTGGTCAGCGCTATAAGGCGACGGAGGCATTATTTATCTATGTGGCGGTGGATAGCGACGGTAAGCCCCGCCAGCTCCCACGGAGCTGATCCTCAGGTAAAAAAAAGCCTCCTTGCGGAGGCTTCTTTTATTCCATCTGTGCCCCGCCGTTCAGGCGGAAGACAATGTTCACAATCAACCCATTGCCGGGTTTACCGGCTTCATAGCGCCACCTGCGCATGGCCGATTTAACTTCGCGTTCAAACATATTCGCCGGCTGTGCGGACAGGATTTCCACGTTATCGACACGTCCATCGGCCGTAACGTCGAATTTCACCCGTACACGCCCTTCAATACGTAACGCCTGAGCACGTGCCGGGTACTGCGGCTGGTTACGGCTCAGCGCGCGCGGGCCCGCGGGCGCCGTTACCGTCGGTTTTGTCGCGGTCGTGGTGTTATTCATCAGCGGACGTGACGGGGCGGCATTTTCAACCGGCTGCGTGGCGCGTGGCTCAACCGGACGCACTTCGCGTTTCGGACGCTCTTCCACCTTTTTGACCGGCTTGGGTTTTGGCTTCGGCTTAGGTTTCGGCTCCGGCTTATGGATCACTACCGGTGCTTCTTTCGGCGGTTCAGGAACCGGCTCGGGCTCTGGCTCCGGCTCGGGTTCAACAACGGGCTGTGGCGGCGGCGGCGCAACCTGCGGCGGCTCAAGATCCGCAGGCGATACCATGGTCACAGAAATTGGCTGCGCTGGCGCCGGCATTTCAATAACCTGATGAACCGAGGTATAGAGCAGACCCGCCACGACAGCACCGTGAATAACGACGGAAAGCAGCGTCGGCCATGGAAAGCGGCGAGGTAAATCAAGGGTCATCGAAGTCATAATCATCAACGTTAAAAAACCGAACCTCGATTTTAAATGCAAATAGCAATCATATTCAATAAGACACTTTGTCCTGGCGCAATTTAAGCGTACATGAGGGCAAAAAAGGGGCATCCAGATCAGGGTTTTAACATTGTTATTATCTTTACATTGCAGTCATTTGTGCTTTCACAT
The DNA here is from genome assembly GCF_015159675.1 of Enterobacter cloacae complex sp. S2. NCBI lineage: Bacteria > Pseudomonadati > Pseudomonadota > Gammaproteobacteria > Enterobacterales > Enterobacteriaceae > Enterobacter > Enterobacter cloacae complex sp. S2. Next base: position 14,992 of record NZ_JADDTS010000028.1, on the reverse strand, counting down.
AACGTAATTGTCACTTTTACCGGTTAAGGAGCTTTGCCGTGCTTTACGTGATTTACGCTGAAGATGTACCTGATTCTCTGGAAAAACGTCTTTCCGTTCGCCCTGCTCATCTGGCGCGTTTACAGTTGCTACAGGATGAAGGTCGGTTGCTGACCGCAGGCCCGATGCCTGCCGTTGACAGCAACGATCCGGGCGCGGCGGGTTTTACCGGCTCCACGGTGATTGCCGAGTTTGAATCTCTGGAAGCCGCGCAGGCCTGGGCAGAAGCAGACCCGTACGTCGCAGCCGGCGTGTACGAGAAAGTCACGGTTCGTCCGTATAAAAAAGTATTCTGAAACGAAAGGCTCCCTCGGGAGCCTTTTCTTCATTCAGTGCAGCGACGCCAGCCTCGCCGCAAATCCGACAAACAGCAGACCTATCAGCCCGTTCCCCAGCTTCGCCAGTTTCTTTTTGGTTTTGAGGTAACGCGTGACAAACGCGCCTGAGAAAATCAGGAAGCTCATGTACATGAAGCTGATCAGCTCAAGCGTTGTGGCGAGGATCAGGAACGACGAGCCGGTATTCTTCGCATTGACATCAATGAACTGCACGAAGAACGACACGTAAAAGAGAATCGCTTTCGGGTTCGTCAGGCTCAGCACCAGCGAACGCTTAAGGATTGCGCTTGCCGGTTCGGCGCTACTTTCGTGCGCATTTTTTTGACGCGTCATAACGGACCAGAGCATTTTTCCGCCCAGCCACAGCAGATAAAACGCGCCCAGATAGCGGACAATATTAAATAAAACCGGAGTGGTCTGGATCAACGCGGCGACGCCCGCCCACGCCAGAAACATCAGCACGGCATCACCAATAAACACACCGGTGGCTGCCAGATAGCCTTTCTTAACGCCGTGGCCAATCCCTGTTTTCAGCACAAACAAGGTGTTCGGTCCTGGAACCAGCACGATAAAAAATGCGCCGACAACATAGGTCCAGAAATTCAGTACACCAAACTCCGCAAACACGTCTCACTCCTTTCGCTCAAAAACAGCGGGGATACCGGTAATTACGGTATCCCCTGAATCAGTTGCGCTATTGTACGCCGTTATAGCCATCAAGATAAGTCGCGGCCAGTTCGTTACCAAATAATAGGGCGTCTTTACTGTCCATGTCCGAAGACCATTTATCCTTCGCGTTACCTGCGAACAATTCCTGCGACTTCGCATTTTCTTTTAGCTGATCGCGAATGCTTTGCGCGTATTCACTGGCTTCAGCCTCAGTCCGCCCTTCCGCGCGGTCAGCTTTGCCACGGGCATAAAGCTCGCGGAACTGCGCCACGTTCAGCTGATAATTTTTCTGCACGCTGGAGGTGTAATTGCCGCCAGTAAAGCTGGACTGATGCGACACGAAATAAAACGCGTGCCGTTCGGGTGAGGTTTTGCTGCTGGCACAACCGCTTAATATCGCAATCCCAAAGAGTGCTGCCATTACTTTTCCGTTCATCCTTTTTTCCTTTAATAAAAATGTATTCCCCATGCGAAAACATAATCTGCCAATGAGGAAAATGACGAAAGTCCTAAATCTTCCCTGAGCGCATCCAGCGCCAAAAGTACAATAAAAATCCAGAGATAAGGATTCATCTTTTAATATCATGACGTTATGGGAAGTTAGTATATCGCGGAAAGCAGATGGGAAGAGACTGCAAAAATTGATAGCCTGGATGTTTAATGGGCACCTTTACGGTGCCCTTCATGCTTTTCAGATGTCCTGGACCGCGAACAACAGCGCGTTACGGTGTCTGTTCAGGCCACATTTTCTGATGGCGTGGATACGCATATTGCGGCGGGATTGTGCTTCCAGCCAACGAGCCTTACGACGACTCACCTGTCGCAACATGCGCCAGCGCCCAACTTCAGTTCTACTGCGCTTCATGTCTACAACTCTTTCTCTAACAGAGATGCCATTATATGCCTAAGCAGGCGGCAAACCAGCGCTTTTATCTGCCGTTTTTATTTGCCAGATGAATCCTGATGCGTAAACTCATAACAATACGCTTTCAAAAGGATTTTTTATTTATGACAACCTTCTACACCGTGGTGAGTTGGCTGGTCATTTTAGGATACTGGCTGTTAATTGCCGGGGTGACGTTGCGCATTCTGATGAAACGCAGAGCGGTACCTTCCGCCATGGCCTGGCTTCTGATTATCTACATTCTGCCGCTGGTGGGCATCATCGCCTATCTCTCTTTCGGTGAACTTCATCTGGGTAAACGCCGCGCCGAACGCGCCCGCGCCATGTGGCCCTCCACGGCGAAATGGCTTGCCGACCTTAAAGCCTGCAAGCATATCTTCGCTGAAGAGAACAGTAGCGTGGCCGCATCTCTGTTCAAGCTGTGCGAACGCCGCCAGGGGATTGCTGGGGTAAAAGGCAATCAGCTGCAACTGATGACCTCTTCTGATGATGTGATGCAGGCGCTGATCCGTGATATCCAGCTCGCCCGGCATAATATCGAGATGGTGTTTTATATCTGGCAGCCGGGCGGCATGGCGGACCAGGTCGCCGAATCGCTAATGGCCGCTGCACGTCGCGGTATCCACTGCCGCCTGATGCTGGACTCCGCCGGCAGCGTGGCCTTTTTCCGTAGCCCGTGGGCAGGCATGATGCGCAACGCCGGTATCGAGGTGGTCGAGGCGCTAAAAGTGAATCTTTTCCGCGTCTTTCTGCGCCGCATGGATCTCCGCCAGCACCGGAAAATGGTTCTGATCGATAACTACATCGCCTACACCGGCAGCATGAACATGGTTGACCCCCGCTTCTTCAAGCAGGATTCCGGCGTGGGGCAATGGATCGATCTGATGGCGCGGATGGAGGGACCGATCGCGACCTCAATGGGCATCGTCTACTCCTGCGACTGGGAAATTGAAACCGGTAAACGCATTCTTCCCCCGCCGCCGGATGGCAATATCATGCCGTTTGAGGAAGCCAGCGGGCACACTATCCACACTATCGCCTCCGGTCCTGGCTTCCCGGAAGATCTGATCCATCAGGCACTGCTGACCGCCGCGTACTCCGCGCGGGAATATCTGATCATGACCACGCCCTATTTCGTTCCCAGCGACGACCTTCTGCATGCCATCTGTACAGCGGCACAGCGCGGAGTGGATGTGAGCATTATTATGCCGCGCAAGAACGATTCGCTGCTGGTGGGATGGGCAAGCCGCGCGTTCTTTAGTGAGCTGCTGGCCGCAGGCGTTAAAATTTATCAGTTCGAAGGCGGCCTGTTACACACCAAGAGCGTGCTGGTGGACGGAGAGCTGAGCCTGGTGGGTACCGTCAACCTCGATATGCGCAGTCTGTGGCTGAATTTTGAAATTACGCTGGTCATTGATGACGCCGGGTTCGGTGGCGATCTGGCAGCGGTTCAGGACGATTATATCTCCCGCTCACGCCTGCTGGACGCCAGACTGTGGGCGAAACGTCCGCTGTGGCAGCGAATTGCCGAACGACTGTTTTACTTCTTTAGTCCGTTGCTGTAAAACGTGCCCAACGATGTTTAACAGGTAGTCATCATGGAAATGGATCTGAACAATCGCCTGACCGAAGACGAAACGCTCGAACAGGCCTACGATATTTTTCTCGAGCTGGCGGTCGATAATCTCGACCCTGCTGACGTCATTCTTTTCAACCTGCAATTTGAAGAGCGTGGCGGTGCTGAGCTGTTCGATCCGGCTGAAGACTGGGCCGAACATGTCGATTTTGATCTCAACCCGGACTTCTTCGCCGAGGTGGTGATTGGCCTTGCAGATGAAGACGGCGGAGAAATTAACGACATCTTTGCCCGCGTCCTGCTGTGCCGCGAGAAAGATCACAAACTGTGCCATATCCTCTGGCGCGAATAATAAAAAAGGCTGCCCGCGCAGCCTTTTTTATTTAATCCGGTAAGGCATTTCCACAGCGGTGACAAAACCGCGCGCCGGGTTCATGATTCCCCTGCTGACAATTCGGACATTTGCGTTGCTGCTTGCTGTTCTGGAAGGCGCTGCTCATATGGGTGGTAATTAACCCCGTCGGAATCGCTATCACAGAATAGCCGATCAGGATAAGAACCGATGCCACAATACGTCCGAGCGGCGTATGCGGGGTAATATCGCCATAGCCCACGGTGGTCACCGTGACGATAGCCCAGTAAACAGACGCATTAAGCGTGGTAAACCCGTATTTCGGCCCTTCGATTAAATACATCAGGGAGCCAAAAACGATCATCACGATAGCAATAAACGAATAGAAGAGAATCAGCTGGTGGCGGGCGCTGACAATGGCAACCCAAAAAACCCGCAGCGACGGCATAAAGCGCAGCAGTTTGAGAATCCGTAACACACGAATCGCCCGCATTGCACGCCAGGCAAACACATAATTCAGGCTGATCTCAGGCCACAGCCACATGACATACAGCGGCAGGATGGTGGCTAAATCAATAAATCCCCAGAAGCTGAAAACGTATTTCGCCGGATTTGGCCAGCTAATGACCCTCAGCACATATTCCGCAGTAAACACCAGCGTGACAATCAATTCCAGCCAGACGAAAACGTGCCACTCCTCATACGTCATGTGGTACTGCGTTCCGGCGCCGGATTCGATAAAGATAATAATGACGCTAATCAGCGCAAATAAACCACACAGACCTTCGAAGCGGCGACCGGAAACCGTTTCAGGATCAAATAAAAGGTGATACAGCCGCTGACGGGCCGACGTGAATAATCGCGACACATTAACCTCGAAAAATAAGGGCTGACATTATGTCAGCCCTTGCGATTATAACGGGTCTACTTTCAGGCAGGAAACCGCATGTCGGAAACTGCCCTCCAGAACCGGCCGTGTTTTTGCACATTCCGGCCCGGCTATTGGGCATCGAGTACGGAATACGCAGCCTGAAGGCGGGTTGATTGGCGAAGGCAGTTCACCTTCCAGAAGCTGAATGGTTTTATTTTTTTCCAGATCGGGGTCCGGAACGGGAACCGCAGACATCAGCGCTTTGGTATAAGGGTGCAGAGGATTGTGGTACACCTCATCATACGTGCCCAGCTCCACGGCGTGGCCCAGATACATGACCAGCACACGGTCCGAAATGTGTTTTACCACCGCCAGATCGTGGGCGATGAAGATCAGCGACAGCCCCATTTCCCGTTGCAGTTTCTGTAGCAGGTTAACCACCTGGGCCTGGATGGAAACGTCCAGCGCCGAAACCGGCTCATCACAGATAATCAGTTTTGGTTCAAGGATCAACGCGCGTGCGATACCGATACGCTGGCACTGACCGCCGGAAAACTCGTGTGGGTAGCGGTTGATGAGGTTAGGCAGCAGACCCACCTTGAGCATCATCGCTTTCACCCGATCGCGAATTTCCTGGCGCGGCATCTTCGGATGATAGGTGCGCAGCGGCTCGGCAATGATTTCGCCAATGGTCATACGCGGGTTCAGGGACGCAAGTGGATCCTGGAAAATCATCTGGATGTCGCTGCGCACGTCGCGCCATTCATCCGGCTTCATCCCCAGCAGATCTTTGCCAAGCCAGGCCACTTTCCCGTCGGTGGCCTTCACCAGGCCGATGATCGCCCGCGCAAACGTCGATTTGCCGCAGCCGGATTCGCCTACCACGCCCAGGGTCTCGCCTTCGTACAGGCGTAGCGTGACGCCATCCACCGCTTTCAGGGTTTTGGCAGGCTGCCAGAACCACTGTTTACCGTCTTTGATATCGAAATGGACCTTCAGGTCAGCGATTTCGAGCAGCACATTTCTTTTTTCGTCAATTGCGTTCATACCAGCTCCTCCAGCGGCTTAAAGCAGGCACGCAGACGGCCTGGGGCAAACGCTTCCAGCGGCGGTGCGCTGTTACAGATTTCCATCGCATGCGGACAACGCGGCTGGAACGGGCAGCCTTTTGGCAGACGCAGCAGGTTTGGCGGGTTGCCCGGGATAGTCAGCAGCGACTCCCCTTCCGCATCAAGACGCGGAACGGCATTCAACAGCCCGATAGAGTACGGATGGGCTGGCTGGTAGAACACATCGCGAGCATTACCGTATTCCATCGTGCGGCCTGCATACATGACTAACACTTTGTCGCAGATCCCGGCAACGACGCCTAAATCGTGGGTGATCATAATGATGGCGGTGTTGAACTCGCGCTTCAGCTCGTTCAGCAACGTCATGATCTGCGCCTGAACGGTCACGTCCAGGGCGGTGGTTGGTTCATCAGCGATCAGCAGTTTTGGCCGGCAAAGCAATGCCATCGCGATCATAACGCGCTGACGCATACCGCCGGAAAACTCGTGCGGATACATGCGCATGCGCTTGCGTGCTTCAGGCATTTTCACCGCATCCAGCATTTTGACGGACTCTTCAAACGCTTCGGCTTTACCCAGCCCCTTGTGGAGCATCAGCACTTCCATCAGCTGTTCGCCCACCCGCATATAGGGGTTCAGGGACGTCATCGGATCCTGGAAAATCATTGAAATCTGCTCGGCGCGCAGCTTGTTCAGCTCATGTTCCGGCAAATTCAGGATCTCTTTCCCGTTAAACGTCGCCGAACCGCCGATCACGCCGTTTGACGCCAGCAGGCCCATCAGCGCGAATGCGGTCTGGGATTTACCGGAACCGGATTCGCCCACAATGCCCAGCGTTTCACCGGCACGCAGGTCGAAGTTGAGATCGTTAACGGCAGTAACATCACCGTCGGGGGTTTTAAACGTCACGCGGAGGTCTTTAACGTCCAGCAGTGCGCTGGTCCGCTGTTGCGCCTGTGGCGCGGTTGCCGTTTCAATAATGGTCATGACGGCGCTCCTTAACGGTCTTTCGGGTCGAGGGCATCACGCAGGCCATCGCCGATAAAGTTGAAACAGAACAGGGTGACGACCAGGAAGCCCGCCGGATACAGCAGTAACCACGGTGACACTTCCATGGAGTTTGCGCCATCACTTAACAGAGCGCCCCAGCTACTCAACGGCTCCTGCGTACCTAATCCCAGGAAGCTCAGGAAAGATTCAAACAGGATCATACTTGGCACCAGCAGAGAGGCGTATACCACCACCACGCCCAGCACGTTAGGAACGATATGACGCACCACAATATTGGCGGTAGAAACGCCGCCAACCTGTGCGGCTTCGATAAACTCCTTACGTTTGAGGCTCAGCGTCTGGCCGCGCACAATACGCGCCATATCCAGCCAGGACACCATCCCGATCGCCACGAAGATTAGCAGGATATTTTGACCAAAGAAGGTCACCAGCAGAATGACGAAGAACATGAACGGGAAGGAGTTCAGGATTTCTAGCAGACGCATCATCACGGAGTCCACTTTCCCGCCGAGGTAACCGGAAAGCGAGCCGTAAAGCGTGCCGACAATCACCGCCACCAGCGCCGCCGCGATGCCAACCATCAGGGAGATACGGCCGCCAATCGCCACACGCACCAGCAAATCACGCCCGGAGGAGTCGGTGCCGAAATAGTGCCCGGATTCCATATCCGGCGCGCTGGACATCATGCCCCAGTCCGTATCGAAATAGGTGAACTGAGAGAGCATTGGTGCCAGGGTTACGAACAGCGCGATAAGCACCAGCACGACCAGGCTGGCAACGGCGGCACGGTTATGCATAAAACGACGGCGGGCGTCCTGCCAAAGGCTACGACCTTCGACCTCCAGCTTTTCACTGAAGTTTTCCAGCGCCTCGCTGTTTTTCTTACTCAACATCATGGCGTGCTCCAGTTAGTAACGGATTTTCGGGTCGATAACGGCATACAGCACATCGACAACGGCATTAAACAGAATGGTCAGCGCGCCCACGAGGATCGTCAGGCTCAGCACCAGCGAATAGTCACGGTTAAGCGCCCCGTTAACAAACAGCTGCCCGATGCCCGGCAGACCATAAATGGTTTCAATCACCATTGAACCCGTGATAATGCCGACGAAAGCCGGACCCATATAGGAGAGTACCGGTAACAGTGCAGGCTTGAGGGCATGACGGAAAATAATCCGGCGCATCGGCAGCCCTTTCGCACGGGCGGTACGGATGAAGTTCGAGTGCAGGACTTCAATCATTGAACCGCGAGTAATACGGGCGATGCTGGCGATGTAGGCCAGAGATAATGCCACCATCGGCAATATCATGAACTTCAGCGCCCCGCCGTTCCAGCCGCCCCCGGGAAGCCATTTCAGGGTTATGGCGAATATCATGACCAGCAACGGCGCGACAACGAAGCTGGGGATAACCACCCCGGTCATTGCGACCCCCATTACGGCGTAATCCCATCGGGTATTTTGTTTTAGCGCAGCGATAACGCCCGCAGTGACACCGAGAACAACGGCCAGGATAAATGCAGCAGCCCCTAATTTAGCCGATACCGGGAAGCTGGACGCCACCAGGTCGTTAACGGAATAGTCTTTATATTTAAATGACGGACCAAAATCACCGTGTGCAAGCTGCTTCAGATAGTTGAAGTACTGCGTGGTGATAGGATCGTTTAAATGGTATTTCGCTTCGATGTTGGCCATAACTTCTGGCGGAAGCGTGCGTTCACCGGTAAAAGGACTGCCCGGTGCAAGACGCATCATGAAGAAGGAAATTGTAATTAGAATAAATAACGTTGGAATCGCTTCAAGACAGCGACGCAGGATAAATTTCAACATTGCCCGTACCTTCTGGCGTGTGCCTGATGAATGTTACAAAATAGACACAGTGGGGCAAGCTCGCTCGCCCCACGTATTGCCATTAATGCTTGATAATATAAAGATTCTTAACGGAAATATTATCCAACGGGTCTTTACCGGTATAACCCCCTACCCATGGTTTCACCAGGCGGGCGTTAACGTAGTAGTAAACCGGAACGATCGCAGAGTCTTTATCGAGCTGTTGTTCTGATTTCGCGTACAGATCGGCGCGCTGGGCGTCATCTGCCACCTTCAGGGTTTCGCCAATCAGCTTATCAAACGCCGGGCTCTTATAGTGTGCGGTATTGTTCGAACTGTCGCTCAGCATGGTGTTCAGGAATGAGGTCGGTTCGTTATAGTCCGCACACCATCCTGCACGAGCCACGTCAAAGGTTCCCTGGTGGCGCGTATCGAGGAAGGTTTTCCATTCCTGGTTTTCCAGCTTCACGTTCACGCCGAGGTTTTTCTTCCAGATTGACGCGACGGCAATAGCCAGCTTTTTATGCAGATCGGAGGTGTTGTACAACAGGCTAAAGGTCAGCGGCTTGTCGGCGGTATAGCCAGCTTCAGCCAGCAGTTTTTTCGCTTCTTCGTTACGTTTTTCCTGGGACCATTTGAACCATTCAGGTTCAACCAGCTTCATACCGTCGGTGTAAGGCGGGGTGTAGCTGTAAGCCGGCAGGTCGCCCTGATTCTTCACTTTATTCACGATAATGTCGCGATCCAGAGCCAGCTTCAGTGCGGTACGAACACGTACGTCGGTGAACGGTGCTTTCTGGTTGTTAATTTCGTAATAGTAGGTGCACAGATACGGATCGACGTGAACTTCTTTAGGGATCTCTTTTTTCAGCTTCTGGAACAGTTCAATCGGCATATTGTTATAGGTCATGTCGATTTCACCGCTGCGGTAGCGGTTTACGTCCGTCACTTCAGAAGAGATTGGCAGGTAGGTGACCTGATTGATAACGGTCTTCGCATTATCCCAATACTGCGGGTTGCGCTCCAGCACCATACGTTCGTTAACGACCCAGTCCTTCAGCTTATATGCACCGTTGGTCACGATATTCGCAGGCTGCGTCCATTTTTCACCAAATTTTTCTACTGCGGATTTTGGTACCGGGGAGACGGACGGGTGAACCAGCAGCTTATAGAAGTACGGAACAGGTTCGCTCAACGTCACTTCAAAGGTGTTGGCATCGATGGCTTTTACGCCCAGGTCGGTAACTGGCTTTTTACCCGTGATGATGTCATCGATATTGGCAATATGGCCATACTGGAGGTAACTCGCATACGGGGAGGCGGTATTCGGATCCGCCAGACGCTGCCAGCTATAGACGAAATCTTCGGCGGTAACCGGCGTACCGTCAGACCATTTCGCATCTTTACGCAGATGGAAGGTCCAGACTTTAAAATCTTTGTTGTCCCATTTTTCCGCCACGCCCGGAGCCGGGTGGCCGTCTACGTCAGTCACCAGCAGACCTTCAAACAGATCGCGGTTAACGTTAGACTCTGGAACACCTTCAATTTTGTGCGGATCAAGAGACTGCACTTCCGCACCGTTATTACGTACCAGCGTTTGCTTCTCAGCCAGCTGAACACCAGCAGGAACGTCCGCAGCCATTGCAGCGTTGCCCGCGATTAGCGCAGTTAAAATCCCCGCCGCTACCAGACTTTTTTTTGTGATGATGGACATTGTGTTGATACTCCACTCATTATAATGACCGGCCTTCGCCAGTTGTGTAATCCCCTGTTGGGGCCTGTACAGCGCAGGAGTTTTTTTTGCTACTGTCAGGTTCTTTTTTTACTTCTTGCTATCACCGACTTCATTATTACTGACCGCTCGTACGGCGGTCTTGCGTCGATTCTTTACACCTCTCCCCTGTCAGAGAGATGGGTTGGATATCTTATGTGAGGGCTATATGAAAATAGTTCTCATCAACTTGTTTAATGCTGCAAAATATAAGGCCGGAAAGTACCAAATGGTGCCAACTCTCGCCAATACATTTTGCAAATTTGTTAAGCATTTCTCTTTTACGATGGCTGGCATAACTATGGCGCCAACCCTGGCTTACGCCGAAATCAACAAAAAGAGATGTAATTCATACAGATAAGAAATTTTGTTGCTACAAACGCGACGACAAAGCTTGGCTGAACGATTTTTCACGATAATTTAACAATTGATTATTATTTAGCACATTCGTCTGAGTCAGCGTCGAAATTACTAATATCATTTCGGTTATCTGTCAGCAAGCCCCAGAGTATCATGTGAGTAAAATAACAGAGGGTTTGAGGGATTTATGCGCGGCAAGGGGAAATGAAAATAAACAACCCCTTGAAAAACAACAGAAGAGGATTATTAGTAGAACTTATTATGACTGGCGCCTATTTCAACTTTATTTATATGATTTGCAGATAATCACGTAAAAAAAACGGAGCCGCTGGCTCCGCTCTTTCAAATGAAAGTCAGTGTACTAACCCGGGGAATATACTTTTAATACCGGTAACGATAAATTCGATGCCCAACGCCATTAACAACAGACCCATGATACGGGTAATCACGTTGATGCCCGTTTGTCCCAGCAAGCGAACCAGCCATGGCGCCATACGAAATACACCCCAGCAGCACAGCGCGAACAGCGCAATAGCGACGGAAAAGCCAATCAGGTGCATCAGGCTGTGGTAGCGCGTTCCCCAGACAATAGTGGAACTGATCGCCCCCGGGCCCGCCATCAGCGGCAGTGCCAGTGGCACGACCCCGATGCTCTCGCGGATAGCTGTCTCTGATTTTTCCTGCTTGTTCTGTTTATCCTCCCCCAGCTTGCCGCTGATCATCGACATGGCAATCGTCACCACCAGGATCCCGCCTGCTATACGGAACGAATCAATCGAGATGCCGAAGACCTGAAGAATGGCGTCCCCGAGATAAAGAGACGTAAGTAGGATGATCGCCACCGACAGGTTTGCCGTCAGGTTGGTTTTATTTCGTGCCGCAGCCGTCTGATAGCTGGTCATACTAATGAAGACAGGGATGATCCCTACCGGGTTAACCAGAGCAAACAAGCCGATAAAAAACTTGAAATATGTAGGGAAATCAAAGAGCGTTTGAATCACATTAAGCTCCGCAATTGAGCATGGCCAGGGAGAAACTGCGTGTCATGATAAATCCGCGCTGAAGATACGCTTTTTAGCCGCATACTTCACCAGAAATCTGTTCTTAAACGTTATCAATTCATGATGTTAAACATTTGTGTAATCAATGACATCGCTGCTTCCAATAGTTACTTAATTATTTAACAGTAGAATAATTAGCACAAAATAACCCTGCTGAAAGGTATCAGCTTAGGACAAAATTGATCTCGATCATAATTTTCGTACTCAGAAGTGAGTAATCTTGGTTACGCCGCCAGGGAGATCACCTATCAAAAAGGTATGATGCTAAGGTAAGGCTCTTTTAGTAAATTAGTGAGCTGGAGCAGTGAGTAATCCTTTGTTTTACTGTGTGTTACGCAAGTGGGATCGGCTCTGACTATACTGTCAGACGTATCGAGCGCTGGTTTACTAAAAGAGTTTAAACATTATCAGGAGAGCATTATGGCTGTTACCAATATCGCTGAACTGAACGCCCTCGTCGAGCGCGTAAAAAAAGCCCAGCGTGAATATGCCAATTTCACCCAAGAACAGGTTGATAAAATCTTCCGCGCGGCCGCTCTGGCTGCTGCTGATGCTCGAATCCCTCTCGCTAAAATGGCCGTTGCCGAATCCGGCATGGGTATCGTTGAAGATAAAGTGATCAAAAACCACTTTGCTTCAGAGTATATCTACAACGCCTATAAAGATGAGAAAACCTGCGGTGTGCTGTCAGAAGACGATACTTTCGGCACCATCACCATCGCAGAACCGATCGGCATCATTTGCGGTATCGTTCCAACCACTAACCCAACCTCTACCGCCATCTTCAAATCTCTCATCAGTCTGAAGACACGTAACGCAATCATTTTCTCCCCGCATCCACGTGCGAAGGACGCCACCAACAAAGCAGCAGATATCGTGCTTCAGGCTGCCATTGCGGCGGGTGCGCCAAAAGATCTCATCGGCTGGATCGACCAACCTTCTGTTGAACTGTCCAACGCACTGATGCATCACCCGGACATTAACCTGATTTTGGCGACCGGTGGTCCTGGTATGGTTAAAGCAGCGTACAGCTCCGGTAAACCAGCCATCGGCGTAGGCGCAGGTAATACCCCTGTGGTGATCGACGAAACGGCTGATATCAAGCGTGCTGTTGCCTCTGTGCTGATGTCTAAAACCTTCGATAACGGCGTTATCTGCGCATCTGAACAGTCAGTTGTCGTGGTTGATTCGGTATACGACGCCGTTCGTGAACGTTTCGCCAGCCACGGCGGCTACCTGTTGCAAGGTAAAGAACTGAAAGCTGTTCAGGACGTAATTCTGAAAAATGGCGCGCTGAACGCGGCTATCGTAGGTCAGCCAGCGTATAAAATCGCTGAACTCGCTGGCTTTAGCGTCCCTGCTACCACCAAGATTCTGATTGGTGAAGTGAAGGTCGTCGATGAAAGTGAGCCGTTTGCTCACGAGAAACTCTCCCCGACGCTGGCAATGTACCGTGCGAAAGATTTCGATGATGCGGTAGAAAAAGCAGAGAAACTGGTGGCGATGGGCGGTATCGGCCACACCTCTTGCCTGTACACCGACCAGGATAACCAGCCTGAGCGTGTTGCTTACTTCGGTCAGAAGATGAAGACGGCACGTATCCTGATCAACACCCCTGCTTCTCAGGGTGGTATCGGTGACCTGTACAACTTCAAACTCGCACCTTCCCTGACTCTGGGTTGTGGTTCCTGGGGTGGTAACTCCATCTCTGAAAACGTTGGTCCAAAACACCTGATCAACAAGAAAACCGTTGCTAAGCGAGCTGAAAACATGTTGTGGCACAAACTTCCGAAATCTATCTACTTCCGCCGCGGCTCTCTGCCAATCGCGCTGGATGAAGTGATTACTGATGGCCACAAACGTGCGCTCATCGTGACCGACCGTTTCCTGTTCAACAATGGCTATGCAGACCAGATCACCTCTGTTCTGAAAGCGGCTGGCGTCGAAACTGAAGTCTTCTTTGAAGTTGAAGCTGACCCAACCCTGAGCGTTGTACGTAAAGGCGCTGAACTGGCGAACTCCTTCAAACCTGATGTGATCATCGCGCTGGGTGGCGGTTCCCCAATGGACGCCGCGAAAATTATGTGGGTGATGTACGAGCATCCGGAAACTCACTTCGAAGAACTGGCGCTGCGCTTTATGGATATCCGTAAACGTATCTACAAGTTCCCGAAAATGGGCGTGAAAGCGAAAATGATCGCCGTCACCACCACTTCCGGTACCGGTTCAGAAGTGACGCCATTTGCCGTTGTGACTGATGACGCAACCGGTCAGAAATACCCGCTGGCTGACTACGCACTGACGCCAGATATGGCTATCGTTGACGCCAACCTGGTCATGGAAATGCCGAAATCACTGTGTGCGTTCGGTGGTCTGGATGCGGTAACTCACGCTCTGGAAGCTTACGTTTCCGTACTGGCTTCTGAGTTCTCTGACGGTCAGGCTTTGCAGGCGCTGAAACTGCTGAAAGAAAACCTGCCAGCTTCTTACAACGAAGGTTCGAAAAACCCTGTTGCGCGTGAACGTGTACACAGTGCGGCAACCATCGCGGGCATTGCGTTTGCTAACGCCTTCCTGGGTGTCTGTCACTCCATGGCGCACAAGTTGGGTTCACAGTTCCACATTCCTCACGGTCTGGCGAACGCCCTGTTGATCAGCAACGTTATCCGCTATAACGCCAACGACAACCCAACCAAGCAGACTGCATTCAGCCAGTATGACCGCCCACAGGCGCGCCGTCGTTATGCTGAAATCGCAGATCACCTGGGTCTGAGCGCACCGGGCGACCGTACTGCCGCGAAGATCGAGAAACTGCTGGCATGGCTGGAGAGCCTGAAGGCTGAACTGGGTATTCCTAAATCTATCCGCGAAGCAGGCGTTCAGGAAGCTGACTTCCTCGCTCACGTAGATAAGCTGTCTGAAGATGCATTCGATGACCAGTGTACTGGTGCTAACCCGCGCTACCCACTGATTTCCGAACTGAAACAGATCCTGCTGGATACTTATTACGGTCGTAACTTCACTGAAAGCGATGTCGCTGCCGTAAAAGTTGAAATCCCCGCAGTTGTAAAGGCTGACAAGAAAGCGAAGAAAAATGCTTGATTGACAGTATGATAAAAAAACCCGCCGCTGGCGGGTTTT